>JAEOSD010000008.1 GCA_016840545.1 Promethearchaeota archaeon | reverse complement strand
TGACACAATTTGAGAAACAATTTAAAATTAAATTCAAAAATATTCAGAGAATAAATATTAAAGAAAATTTAATTATTGAATTAAAAAATCATAAAGCGCCCCAAAAAAAGATTCATGTGCCTTTTGAAAGTTTAACTGATTATATGCGCCCCGCTTGTGGAGTTTGCAAAGATTTTACTAACATTTATGCTGATGTCTCTTTTGGAGGATTAGGTTCCGAAGATAAATTTACAACTGTAATAACTCGAACTAAAAAAGGAAAGGATATAGTTGATAGAGCAATTAAAACAGGGATAATTAAGTGTTTAAGAATGGATAACACCATTAAAAATAAAATGAAAGAAAAAATTACGCAATACTCTCAATCAAAAATAACAAGAACAGAGCAAAACATGATAAACAAATTGAAATCATGGAAAACTACTTCAGCGATATTGACAAATGATGAAACATAACTACTGAAATCCATTTTTAACATAAATTCTTTCTGAAGATGGCTAACGTGTACTAAATCTAAATATTAATAATTACTAAAAATTTTTTAGGAAAATTGAATTCGGAACGATTTATCTATATATTTCACTGTAGGAAACTTCCCTGTAGGATTTATTTGCTTTATCTGCAACTTTTTTGATTTTTGCTATAGCTTTTTCAAAATCTTCTTGGGAAATTTTAATTTTAGAATAAGAATTAGGATTTGATGCATCAATATCAACATGGAAAACTCCTTTTCGAATTGCTAAAATTGTAGCTTCTTCACATACTGCTTCAATATCAGCACCACTATATCCTTCTAATTCTTGAGCTAATGATTCTATATCAATTTTATCATTAATAGGACGATCTTTTAGATGAATTTTGAATATATTTATACGAGTATTTTTATCTGGGAGAGGAATTTCTATATGTCTACCAAATCTCCCTGATCTTAGTAAAGCAGGATCGAGCAAATCAGGTCTATTAGTAGCTGCAATCAACACTACATCTTTCAATTCTTCCAAACCATCCATTTCAGTTAGAAGTTGTGCTACAATCTGATCTGTTACTCTTGAATCAGAAGATTCTGAACGTCTAGATGCGATAGCGTCTATCTCATCAAAGAAAATAATACATGGTGCCGTGGATCGTGCTTTCCGGAAAGCCTCTCGAACAGCTTTAGCACTTTCTCCTACCCATTTAGATAAGAATTCGGGACCTTTCACTGAGATAAAATTAATCTCAGTTTCATGAGCAAGAGCTTTAGCAAGTAAAGTTTTTCCAGTACCAGGTAGACCATATATAAGAATACCATTAGGAGGTCTCGATTTCATATATTTATAAAACTCTGGATATTTTAAGGGCCATTCAACTATTTCTTTTAATTCTTGTTTTGCTTCCCTCAATCCCCCAACATCATCCCATGTTTCTGAGGGATGAGTTATTAACACTTCTCTTAAGGCTGATGGCTCAATGTTAGTTAGAGCTTCAAGAAAGTGGCTCATTTTTATTTTTAATTGATTTAAAACTACTTCCGGAACTGGTTCATCTAAATCAATTTCAGGAATTATTTCACGAATAGCAAGGAATGCAGCTTCTTTGCATAGAGATTTTATGTCTGCTCCAACAAACCCGTGAGTTTTTTCAGCTATCAATCTTAAATTCACATCTTCGCCTAAAGGCATTCCTCTGGTATGAATTAATAATATTTCAAAACGTCCATTACTATCTGGGACCTTTATTTCAATTTCTCTATCAAATCTTCCGGGTCTTCGTAATGCAATATCAATATTATTTACTTTATTTGTTGCTCCTATTACAATTACCTCACCTCTCCCTTTTAATCCATCCATAAGGGATAATAATTGAGCAACAACCCTTGATTCAACTTGATTTTTCCCTTCATCCCTTTTTGGTGCAAGAGAATCTAATTCATCCAGAAAAATTATCGAAGGAGAATTCACTTTAGCCTCTTCAAATAAATTTCTGAGATTTTCTTCACTCTGACCAAAAAACTTACTCATTATTTCAGGACCACTAATACTGATAAAATTTGCATCTGTTTCTGAGGCAACTGCTTTTGCTAATAATGTTTTCCCTGTACCTGGGGGGCCATATAATAAAACCCCATTAGGTGGTTCAATTCCTATTCTCTCAAAAAGTTCCGGATGCCTTATAGGAAGTTCAATAATTTCACGAATTTTTTGAATTAATGCTTCTAATCCACCAATATCCTCATAAGTTACCTTTTCACGTATTTCTTGTAATTTCTCTTCAATATCACTTATCTTTTCATAATGAATTATGGTTTTTCTTGTTTCAATAGTATTTTGAGGTTTTTCTGTAAACTCTATATTTGTATTAAGAGAAATTTTAACGGCTTCTGTCTTTGGAGTATAATTAACAACAGCTATATCAATTCTATGTCCCATTGCGTAAAAACTCAGAGTGTCTCCCAGAGTAATGACCCGATTTTCCAATTTTCTCGCCAAAGCTTGAGGATCTCGAGGGATCAATGAGCTATTTAATCCAGCAAAACTTATACTCGTAGCTAAATCTACTTCAATTTTTTTTATCTCTACAAGATCATCAATGGAAGCATTTAAATTTCTCCTTAAAGAAGGGTCCATTCTAATTACTTGCATTCTATTATCTTCAATTCTTCCTGACGATAACAACGCAACAGTTTTTTTATTCACAAAAGGATGAGAAATTCTTATAGCATCACCTACCTTTAACTTTAATTTTTTTATTATATCCGGGTCTATTCTAACAATACCTCTTCCTGCATCCTCTTTAAAAGCATCTTTAATTCTTAATTTTAGGTCTGATTCCATATCTATAACCTTTACAAATTCTTATTTTATCTGCCCTCTCTTAATTGGCTTAATTTCCATCATTTTAATTACAATAGAATCTACCTTATTCAGAAACTTGTTTCTAAGATATTTATCAATAGCTAATGAAGATATTCTTCCCGCACCCATAGCAGAAATTACTGTAGCACTTCCAGTAACTATATCTCCTCCAGCATATACACCTTCTATACTCGTCCTTCCATCAGGATCAGCTACGATATAACCCCATTTGTTTAATATTAAATCAGGGATTGATTTTGTTAGAACAGGATTCGCTAAAGCTCCAATTGCAAGTATTATTGTATCAGTTTCAATTATAAATTCTGAATCTTTAATGGGGATAGGACTTCGCCTTCCTGAATCATCTGGTTCTCCTAATTTCATTTTAAGACACTCCATTTTTATAGCATTATCATTCTCATCACCAATGATTCTTGTAGGATTTGTTAAAAATTGAAATTCAACACCTTCTTCTTTTGCATGATGGATTTCTTCAAGTCTTGCTGGCATTTCTTTTTCAGATCGTCTATAAACGATTATAACTCTATCAGAGCCCAATCTTAGAGCGGTTCGGGCAGAATCTAAAGCAACATTCCCACCACCAATAACAGTAACTATCTTTCCAACATTTATTGGTGTATCATATTCTGGAAATCTATATGCTTTCATCAAATTAGATCTTGTTAGAAATTCATTTGCTGTTAGAACACCATTCAAACTTAATCCAGGAATTCTTAGGAACATAGGAAGCCCTGCTCCAACACCTATGAAAAACGCCCTAAAACCCTCTTCTTTTAAATCTTCTAGAGTTAAAACCTTACCAATAATAGTATTATAATTAATCTTAACACCAAGCATTTTCAAAGTTTCAATCTCATCTTTAACAATTTCCTTAGGCAATCTAAATTCAGGTATTCCATAGACCAATACTCCTCCACCTGCATGAAAAGCTTCAAAAAGAGTAACATTATAACCTTTCATTGCAAGATCGCCCGCACATGTTAACCCAGCAGGTCCAGATCCAATAACAGCTACTTTAATATTATTGGAAGGTTGACAGTCAGGACATTCTTTAAGCTTATTTTTTCTTTCCCAGTCAGCAAGAAACCTTTCTAAATAACCGATTGAAATAGGTTCTCCAAGTGAATTTAATAGGCATTTTTCTTCACATTGGGTTTCTTGAGGACAAACTCTTCCACAAATCGCTGGTAATAAATTATCTCTTTTAATTAGATGTAATGCATCAGCATTTTTACCTAATTTGATTAATCTAATAAATTCAGGGATATTAATATTTACTGGACACCCTTTAATGCATAAAGGCCTCCCGCATTGTAAACATCTTTGAGCTTCTAATTTCACCATTTCTTCAGTTAATCCTAAAGGAACCTCCTCAAAATTTTTTATTCTTTCTTTAGGATCTTGTTCAATCATTTTGGGCCTACGCCCTTCCTTATATGTTTTCTTTTTTGACTTAGCTATCCGTCCTAAATAAACAAAGCTTTTATTATCTTCCTTAATTTCTTTCTTTTCGATTATTTTTAAATCTAATGCTTTTTGAAATAGATCAGCACCTTTTTGAGTCCTAATTATAACAGTTGACCATCCCGGTTCAGAACCAATAGACCCTACTGATATATCTGCTTGTTCAGCAGTCAAATCATCACAGAAAAAACATCCCAGTCTTCCATATTTTTTGACTTTTTTTAAAGGAACATCTAACGAAGTACCATCTTTACTATAAACAAGAAATCTACCTTTATCTATATTCATTTTAATAATATCATCAGCAGGTTTTTGAAATTCATTTTTTAACAGCTCTAAAATTTGTGAGTAATCAAATGATTCCATACAAAATAATCCAATTTTTATAGCGATATTATCATAAAAAGGTTCGCTAAATGGATAGATGGATATTTTTTTAAGCCCCTCCATTATACAAGGAGTCCCCACTATCGCAATATCTTTATATTTTTTAGATTCATGTAAAATTTTTAAAGACGGTGTATTACTATATTTTGTCCCAGCCGTTTTTAATAAATCATCTACATTTTCAACGAAGATAGGTGCTGGCTTGTGTGGTTTATTTGTTAATCCAACAGCCAAAGCACAATCAATCATATTTACTTGAAAAGCAGTCTTTAATAAGCTTGTTACAATACCTCCATCTTGAGCAACTTCAATTATTTGATTATCGTTTGTCTGGGCAGTATAGACTTCTCGATAATAATTTATTTGATCAGAAAATTTAGTTTTTATATCTTCATTCTCTTTAATAAATTTGAGAGTTATTGGAAAAAATGATCTCGGACAACATGCAAAACATAATCCACAATTGATACAATCTTCCTTAATGACTTCAAAAGTATCCTCAGAATACTTAACAGCATTTAAAGGACATACAGAAACACATAATCCACAATTGCAACATAGGTTCTTTTCTTTAATAATAGATACGTTAGGAAAAATACCCTTAGATCTATATTCATCCAATAAATATTGGAAAAATCGTGATTCCTTTCCGACAGCTTTTAAAAATCCTAATTCTTTTAAGTAATCGATCTTTAATGTTAATTTATAACGCGAAATTCCTAAATCATGACTTAATTTTTCTATATTAAGTTCTCCAATATCCTTAATTTTCTGTAATAGCTTTTTTCTTTGCTCTTCAGCTTTATTTAGTTTGGAAATTAAGCTATCAAACTCTGGTTTATCGAATTTTGCTGCTTTCAAAATCTTCTGTTTATTATCTAATAAAATTTTAATTATTGTTGTTTGATTCTCCATTTTAAAATGAACCTCCCATTTTGAGTTTTTCTACAGCCCTACATTCATGTTCATAGAGTTCAATGCTCTCTTTTTCTTGATCCATAAATCTCTTAGCACGCTTTATAAGATTATCAAAATCTACCATATGACCATCTACATCAGGGCCATCCACGCATGCAAAGTATATTTTCCCATCTATTGTGGAAAATCGGCATCCTCCACACATGCCAGTACCATCAATCATAATAGTATTTAGAGAAACCATCGTTTTTACTTTAGGTAATCCTTCATACCCATTTGTCGTTAGAGCTACAAATTTCATCATAATTAATGGCCCTATAGAAATAACTAGACTTAAAGACTCTCTCTTTAAAAGTTCCTTAAGGGGTTCAGTAACTAAACCCTTTTTCCCTTCGGTTCCATCATCTGTACAAATTATTAACTCATCACTAACTTCTTCCATTTTTTCTCTCCAAAATAATAATTCGCTACTCCTTGCGCCAATAATTGAAATTATCTTGTTTCCTGCTTTTTTCAATTCCTTTGCTTGAGGGTAACATGGAGCAATACCAACTCCACCTCCAATAATTACCACAGGATAATCAAATTTTTTTATATGAATTTCATTTCCTAAAGGCCCAACAACATCAAGAAGGAAATCTCCGTTTTCTAATGTTGATAATAACTTTGTAGTTTTACCAATAACCTGAAAAACAATCGTTATTGTTCCTTTTTCTCGATCATAGTCAGCAATAGTTAAAGGAATCCTCTCTCCTTTTTCATTTATTCTGATTAAAATAAAATTTCCAGCACGCGCCCTTTTAGCAATTAAAGGCGTGGCTAATTCTATTTCAAATAACGTTCCACTACTTCCTAATTCTTTTTTCATCAAAATTTTATAGACCATGCTTGAAACCTCGGCCTTTATTTATTTTTTAAAAAAATTAGATTAGAAATTCTAATTCTAAATTGATTTCTGTTTTGTTTAAGCTGTAATCTGAATTTCTTCGTCGAAAAGAATCCTACATGCAAGTTTGAATGCGTTGTTATAATTAAAGATTTTTTTACCTTTGCTCTCTGATGCCTCTTTAAAAATATTACTCTCAGTCTTGTATTTCAATCTCCCGACACCTAAAGCTCCAATTCCATAAATTCCTGGAATTATTTCATCACCTTCAAATTTTGGTTTTAATCCCTCAATTCCGTAGGGAGGCACTAAATTGATATCAACTACGATCTTATTGTTAGGTAATTTTTCTAATAGTTCTTTCGAAACCATTTGGACTCCTGCTTTAGCTACAGACCAAATAATATCAGCTTCTTTAAGAAGGTTATATTTTTGCTCATCAGTAATCCCTACAGCACCAATAATTTCGGTTGCTCCTTCTCCTGCTTTCTCAGTTAAGTTCTTTGCTAATATCTTGACAGTATCCGCCCTTCGAGATGTCATTACAGCAGTACAATTAAGCTTTGCAGCTAAAATTGCACCAATTTGTCCAACTGGACCTGTACCTCCTAAAATGACAACTTTTTTACCAGAGATATCATGCCATCCTAGTTTTCGAGTAACTTCTATAGTCTTAGCAACCATTGCTGCTGCGGTTGTATTAGCCCCTCTTGGATCTATGATTACAGGAGATTCAAAAGGAGGCACAAGCGAATTTAAGACAGTTTCAGCTATCTTATTAGCTTCTTCTACATTGGAACCACCAATAAAATAAACCGTTGGAGCGCTTGCTTTTCTCGAAAACATTGCATCTTGAACTAATTGAGTTACTTTATCAGCTTTTATATTATTGTAAGGGATTACAACATCAAAACCGGCATCATATGCCATATTGATATCGAATGGAGATGCATTATCATCAGTATCAAAAAAATAGCAAATTTTATCGGAGGTATCTTTCTTCTTAATAATAATGGGTGTTAATTCTATTATTGACTTTTTTCCAAGAATATTTTCAAGTTCTCTTTCTACCATTTACATCAGCTCTTTTTTTTTTAATAAAAATTAGCTATTAAATATCAATTTCTAAATCTTTTTCAAAGATTTCTCCGACTCCTTCAGTTTTAATCCTTCTACTTATTTTCACTTGTTCGGTTTCAATACCAAGATCCAATGAAAGTTTCTCAAGACCGTTAAAGTGTCGAGGATCGCATATGAATAAACATTTCAATTTCTTTCCTTCAAATTCTTTTGCAAACTTTAAAATATTCATCATCATCCATGCTTCTCGAACCTTATATCTGACTTCATCTTCTTGACTATTGTAATCTAATTGTAAATATTCTTTCCATAATACCAAACGTTGAAAAAATTCATCATTTTCTGGTTTTTCCTTAAATTCTTTCATTATACCATTAATCCTTTTTTCGAGATTCTTAACTATGGTCCTGTGTTCATCTAACGCTGAAGAGAGATATAATTCAGCATTTTCTGAAATATCAGTATGTTTAAACGGAATTCCACGTTTTTTAATAAGCATTTTTAAAGGATCATTTGCATTCAGTTCTTCACTCCATGAATTTGGTCTTTCTTCTAAAATAAAATTCGGGTTATATTTTTTTATTAACGAATTAATTAATTCAAGGTATTCCTTAGAAATTAAATGAAGATTCCAAAAAAGATCTTCTTTATAATCCTTGGGTACTTCAAACCACCAGTCGATAGGAAACTCACTCTCAATTAAAATTAACTTTAAATTCTTATTTTTTAAAGGTTTTAATTCTAATACTTCTGGCATTTATTATCGCCTCTCTTTTTTTATTAAAATATTATATTTTGAATTGTATGTTTTTTATTATAAGATATAACTTTAACTTTTAATTCTCTTAAATTTTCAACTACTTGCGGACAAATATCTTCACAGATATCTTCTTGAACAAAATGAACAAATGTCACAGTATCTTTCTTGTAAGATAATGCTAAATCTAACATTTTTTTAACAATCCATTGAGGTCTTAATTTTAAACTAAGAAAAATTTCTCTTTCCTGAATTTCCTCCCCCAACATATCTATCCAATTTTTTAAACTAAGCCCTTTAAACGATTCTTTATCTTCCATATTTTCATATTCTTCAAACAATTCATTTAGAAATTGTTGTTTTTCAATAATTTCCTGATATAGATACCCCATAGCATAATCTGGAATATCTAATTGAAAATATGGTATGTCTAGTTCATTTAATGTTTGAGCAAATGGTGTTGTTCTGAATTCTTTTATATCAACTTGAAAATCAACAGTGATAAAGTCAATATTTTTCTTTTTTAAAAATTCTATAAGTTTAGAGTTATCAGTATTTTGGAAATATTTAGCATTCTCTTTAGATGACATATATACTACGATTTTTTTGTCTCTTATTGGTTTAAATTCCAAAACTTCCATTAAGTTATACACCTCTTTAAGTTTAAATTTACAAGTAATTTACTTTCTAAGTAAATGATTATTTTACCAAAATAAAAGGAATTTGACAAGAATAATTTCTTCAAATTTGATAAATTTTTTAATCAAAAACTCTAATATGACAATTTTTTTAGTTATATCTAAAATTAACAAAAAAATGACTAATATTCATAATGTGGACTATAAATCTCATACATTATATGATCAATATTTTACAAAGATTTAAATAATTCGATAACAATCATTATCATGAGGAAAAATAAATTTATCAAAAATTAAAAATTAAGAAAAAAACCATAATAAAAGAGAAAGAGGGAGGATTTTGAAATGAATATTTACTCAATATTATCACATCCTTTTCGTAGAAAGATTCTCTTACTTTTGGAAAGAGAGGGATTCATTCCTTATACCGATTTAATGGAAAAATTGGGTTTAGCCCAAACGGGGCAATTAAATTTCCACTTAAAAAAGCTTGGGTCATTGATCAGTAAAGATAAAAAATCTTATTTTTTGACAGAAGATGGTAAAAGAGTATTAAATATAATAAGTTTAAACAAACGTATTTTATCAGGCGAAGAATTAGAATATTTGGATAAAAGAGGAAATATAATAAATCGTATAGGAGTAATAATCTGTGATTGTAATACTGAAATTTCTAATGTTATTAATATTGAAATATTAGAGAGGTATATTGCAAAGTTAAATGATGTTGTTTCTGTCAAGAAATTTGATAATTTATGTCAAGAAAAGAATTTGAATAAAATCACATCTTGGGCAAAACAAAATTTTCTAAATAAAGTAGTAATTGCAGCTTGTTCTCCAAAAACACACCAACATATTTTTGAACGTATCTTTAAAGATGTGATTGAACATACAAATATAGAAATTGCAAATATTAGGGAGCAATGCTGCTGGGTTCATGATTCAAATCTCGAAAAATTTAGTGCGGATCTAATTCTAAAAAAAGTAGAATTATTAATAGAAGCAGGAATTGAACGTGTAAAGCTTCAAAAGGAAGTTCAAATTAAAACGGTTGAAGTTGAGAAAGCTTGTGCAATATTAGGGGGTGGTATTGCAGGTATGACTTTAGCACTGAATTTATCAAAAGCAGGAATAAAAGTATATCTTATTGAAAAATCACCAACATTAGGGGGTAAAGTAGCTAGATGGCACCGTATCTCTGAGATGGGTGATTGTTCTATTTGTTTCACTTCAGAATTGATTGGAGAAATAGTCAAAGAAAAGAATATCAATATATTTACAAATAGCGAAATTGAAACAATCTCAGGAGAAGTGGGAAATTTTACAATTGAATTAATTAAAAAACCTCGCTATATAGATGAAAAGAAATGTACCGGATGTAAACAATGCGTTAATGTTTGTGGTAAAGAGAAAAAGAATCAATACGATTTTGGTCTGTCATATCGAAAAGTTATATATATCCCTTTTCAGAATTCATATCCATATATCCCTTTAATTGATCACGAAGATATTGAAGATTGTCTCGATTGCAGGATTTGTGAACGAGCTTGTATTAATAATGCAATTAATTTAAATGAAAAACCAGAAAAAGTCCGAATTAAGGTTGGTGTAAAAGTTATAGCTATCGGGGCAGATTTTAGTGATAACTTAAAGGATTACAATTATAATCCTCAAAATAATATTATTACTTCACCTGAATTTGAGCGTATATTATCTTCTGATGGTATTACAGAAGGGAAATTATTAAGAATATCAGACAAGAAACCAGTTAATTCGGTTTCTATTCTTCAAGAGGTCGGACCTTCAAAATTAATCTCAGATTACTCTGAAATTTTAGCACAAAAATATATTGAGGATATTAAAATAAGAAATACTAAATGTAAAGTTAATGTTTTTTATGATTTGAGTAAATTAAGTGATAAGGATCAGATTTTATTAAGATCAACTAACCCTAAATTTATTTATGCTAATCATATTTCTGTTAAAAGTATTAAAGATATAAACTATGTTGTTGCTGATGATACTGAATTTCTAAGTGATTTGATAGTATTAAACCTTAAGTATATTCCCAACAAAGATTTAAAAAATCTTCGAAAATACATGGACTTTTCTTTAGACGATAATGGTTTCATGAGTAGAGAAACTTTAGCATCTGGTATATATGGCGTTGGTACAATTTTTGGACCATTAAATTATAAATCTACAATTTCTACAACAAATCAAACAGCTTTAGAAATAATCTATCTTCTTTCAAATGACTATTTAGTATCAGAATTTACAGGAATTAAAATAAATGAAGAAAAGTGTGGGTTGTGCGGATTATGCGTAGTATCTTGTCCATATAATGCCATAATAATCGGGGGAGATAAAATAAATATCGATAAATTTAAATGTAAAGGCTGTGGATCATGTGTGAGTGTGTGTCCTACAAATGCTATTGATTTAAATATTGATACTTCCAAAAAAATACTTAAAACAATAGAAATTTTTTCTAAATTTAATAAAAAGCCAATGATTATTGCTTTTTGCTGTAAATCCTGTGGTTATGCTGCTGCAGATGATGCGGGATTAAAGAAATTATTCTATCATCCCAATGTGTTTATAATTAAAGTACCATGCACAGGGCGTATTGATACTGAATTTATCCTTAAGTCATTTGAGTGTGGATTTGATGGTGTAATGGTTATTGGCTGTAGAAAAGATGCGTGTAGATATATCGATGGAATTCAAAAAGTTCAGAAAAAAGTAAACCTGTTAAAGAAAGTATTTGGTCCCCGATTAAGTAATAGGATAATAGTAGAAAATCTGAATGCGGTTGAAGGTGCCAAATTTGCAAATGCAATAAATAAATTTTATAACGTATTAACGGAGGAGATTAGATTTGAAACTTAAAATCTTAATAGCATCACTTACATCCTGTAGTGGATGCATATCTTCTGTACTCTCAAGTGATATATTTCCTCAGTTTTTAGAAAGAATAAAACTTTCTTACTTTCCCTTTATCTCTGATGAGAATAAAATTGAAGAATGCGATATTGCTTTAATAGAAGGTTGTATTTCGATGGATTCACAAATTGAACTATTAAAAGATATTAGAAATAATGCAAAAAAAGTATATGCTTTAGGTACTTGTGCAGCATTTGGGGGAATTTTAAGTTTATCTGAAAAGAAAAAAGCAGGTGCAATATCAGATGTCGTCCAAATCGATGGTATAATTCCTGGTTGTCCTCCTCCTTTAAAACTAATAGGAAATTGTTTAATAAGATTAATAGAAAATAAAGAAATAAAATTATCGGAAAAAAATCTATGCTCATCATGCCCTCTAAGAGGAAATAATAATATTCCTTTTGAAAAACCAGTTAACAAATTAAATCCATCAAATGATGAGTTAACAATTTTTAATGAGAAATCTAATTGCTTTTTAGATAATGGAATTTTATGCTTAGGACCAATAACTAGGGAGGGCTGCGATCATATTTGTATTGAACAGGGAATACCCTGTGAAGGATGTTTAGGGCCTGTATCTAAGGATTATACCTCAAATTTGATAAATTTCTTAAGTCTTATTAATCTCTCTAAAGATTTAACAAAATACAAAGGAATCTTTTATAGATTCTCGAAACCAAAAATAGGATGGTGATATGATTCAAAAAGTTATTGATGTGTGTACAAGGGTTGAGGGTCACGGTAATGTAAAAATTTATATACAAAATGATGAGATTTCGAATGTGGAATTTGAAATTTTAGCCTTCAGAGGATTTGAAAATATTTTAATAGGTAAAAAATTATCAGATGTTCCTAAAATTGTTTCTAGAATATGTGGATTATGCCATGCATCCCAAACTATTGTAAGCTGTAAAAGCATTGAAGAAATGTATAATATAAAAGTCAATCAACAATCTGTTCTAGTAAGAAGGCTCCTGATGGCAGGAGAGTTATTAAAATCACATAGTATGCATTATTTTTTCCAATCTTTTCCAGACCTATTAAATATCTTTAAAATTTATACAAAACCTATCGATATTTATGATTTAATAAAATATAATCCACAATTAACCTCTCACATATATGAAATTATTAAAATCGGGAATGATATAGATAAGCTTTTTGGGGGAAGATCAATCCATGCAATTACACCTATCCCTGGTGGAGTTATTTATAGACCATCACGGAATAGGATAATTATTGTTGAGAAATACTTTTTAAGGGTATTAAGTAATTTAGAATGGATTATTAAAAACTTTATTGATTTATTCTCAAAGTTTAACCCACCAGAGGATTTTGTAATCCCAAATGTTAATTTCCTTTCATTAAGTAATAATAAATCCTATGATAGATATGATGGTATTTTAACCATAAAAAAGGGGTTAGCTGAATATCAGGACTTTAGGTTAGAAGAATATATCGATTATTTTGACAAAGATCCTACAATAAGGGGTATTGATTTTACTGATAAAAATCATAATTATTTAGTTGGACCAATTTCTCGAAATCAGGTTGTAGAAAGTTATGGATCAGATGAAATTTCTGGATATTTAAGTCTTTTTGATGAAAAATGGAGAAATAATATTCTATATGCGTCCTTTTTAAATTTAATTGAAATGTATGTTGAATCACAAAATTCATTAAAAATTTTGGAGGATCCTATTCTAAAAAGTACCATTCCTCTTCCAAATCTTAAATCAATTATTTCTCGAGAAGGTATTGGAGTTGTGGAAGCTCCTAGAGGATCGCTTATTCATCATTATCGAATTAATAAAAGAAATGTTCTTAAAGAAGCTAAATTATTTATAGCAACAGAAATAAATATAGCACTTATTAACAATATGATTAGTAATTATGCTCGAAAACTCTATGAAAAAAAGGATTTAAATAAAGTTAAGAAAGAAATTCAAAAAATTATAAGAGCTTTTGATCCATGTATTTCTTGCGCCACCCATTAATATTTTAAAAAAAGTGATGAATTTCTTATACTATAGAAAAAACTAATTTTATTTGTTTAATTCTATTATTATAAGAAGATAAACGATAAATATTCTATAAATATGATTATAGTTTTAGACTTTGGTGGGCAATATTGTCATCTAATAGCAAGAAGGATCAGAGATTTAGGAGTATATTCCGAAATTTTTCCTTTCAGTATTAAATTAGAAACTATAAAGAATCGACAACCTGAAGGAATTATTTTTTCAGGTGGCCCAAGATCAGTCTACGAAAGCGATAGTCCTAATTTAACTAAAGAGGTTTTTCAATATATTCTTGATAAAAAGATCCCCATTTTAGGAATTTGTTATGGGTTTCATTTAATTATTCATAACTTGGATGGAAAAATCGTATCTAAAAAGCAAAAAGAATATGGAAAAACAAAATTAGAAATTATCAAATCAAATTTATTATTAGACTCTTTAAATCCAACCGAAATCGTTTGGAATTCACACGGAGATCACGTGAAAAAATTACCACCAAATTTTGATATTTTAGCCAAAACAGAAACGTGTCCTATAGCATCTTATGCAAATCGTGAAAAGCATATCTATGGAGTTCAATTCCACCCAGAAGTGAAGAATACTCCAAAGGGGCAAATAATATTAGAAAATTTTTTATTCAAAATAGCTCATTGTAAAAAGGAATGGGAATTAAAGAATTGGATTAAAGAATCAATAAAAGGAATTAAAGAGAAAATAGGAAATGAAGATAAAGTAATTTTAGGGCTAAGCGGTGGAGTTGATTCCTCTGTAACGGCAGCTCTACTCCATAAAGCAATAGGGGATAGATTACATTGTATTTTTGTTAATAATGGTTTGTTACGTAAAAATGAAGAAAATGAGGTTCAAAATATTTTCAAAGAGCAATTAGGGTTCAAAAATTTCCATTTTGTGAATGCTGAAGAAATTTTTTTAGAAAAATTAAAAGGCATTGATAATCCGGAAGAAAAACGCCGTGTTATTGGGCATACCTTTATAAAAGTTTTTGAAAAGAAAACATTAGAATTAGAAAAAGCATTTCCAAATATAAAATATCTTGCTCAAGGGACAATTTATCCTGATCGTGTAGAAACTGCAGCAACTAGTAAAGCTACAGCAAAAATTAAATCACACCATAATGTCACATTGCCCGATGATATGAAATTGGAATTAATCGAACCATTGAAAGATTTATACAAAGATGAAGTAAGGAAAATCGGTTTAGAATTAGATTTATCAAAGGAAGTGGTGTATAGGCATCCATTTCCTGGACCTGGGCTTGCTGTAAGATGTCTTGGACCAATTGATAAAAATAAATTGGAGATTTTAAAGGACGCTGATACAATCTTATTGGAAGAGATAGAAAAAGCAAATTTGTATGACAAACTTTGGCAAATCTTCTGTGTCCTTATTCCTGTAAAAACCGTAGGAGTAATGGGTGATTATCGAACATACGAATATATATGCTCTATACGGGCAGTAGAATCTATCGATGCGATGACAGCAAGTTTCGCAAAATTAGATTGGGATTTGTTAGAAAGAATTGGAACAAGAATTATTAATGAAGTTAAAGGCTTTAATAGAGTTGTGTATGATATTTCAAACAAACCTCCAAGTACAATAGAATACGAATAATTTTTAGAATCTTATTATTTCAATTTATTTTTCACCTAAATTACAAAAGCGATTTCTATAAAGAAAAGTTTTTTTAATTTTGGAATGTATTACGTCATGATTAGTATGTCAGAAAATGATATTGCTTGGGATTTAACAGAGATTTTTTCAAGTACCAAAGATCCAAAAATTATAGAAACAACCAACTCTCTCAAAAAAATGGCAGATGAACTTGTTAAAAAATATAAGGGTGAAATAAGCTCACCCTATTTTTCTGCTAAAGACTTATTTGAATTGATTAGAAAACATGAAAAATTTATAGCTCATCTTGATGAGGTGACATTGTATACTAACAGATTATATGATGGAGATCAAAATGAACCACTAGCTAAAGGATTAAAGAATAAGATAGATAATTTTCAAACTAAGATCTTAAAAAAAATTACTTTTATTGATTTAGAAATTGGAAAATTAATTAAAGAGAGAGGGGATATAATCGAAGATCCAATTCTCGAAGGATATAAGCAATACTTGAGAAAATTTAAAAGACAAGTTCCTCATTTACTTTCAGAAGTTGAAGAACAGCTTATTTTAGAGAAGGATCAGTTTGGAGTAAAAGCTTGGAGTGATTTACAGTCTGAATGGCTTACTAGTAGAGTATATATTGTTAATGTTGAGGGAGAAGAAAAGTCTTTATCATATGGAGAGGCAAATAGCCTATTAACTCATCCTGATAGAAATACAAGAATATCTGCTAATAAATCAATTTATGGTACACTTGGAAAGGAAGAAATTGTCTACTCAACTGCTATGAAAAATATCTTTAATGATTGGCTAAAAATTACTGAAAGAAGAAAGTATGATAGTCCAATGCATCAAAGTCTTATTGCAAACGACACAACTCCTGAGATCATTGACAATTTAATGAATACTATAGAAAAAAATGTTGGAGTATATCAAAGATATTTAAAACTTAAAGCCAAAATTTTAGGAATTCCCAAACTAAGTTGTGCGGATATTTATGCTCCGCTTCCAAATGCTCCAAATAAAACTAGATCTTGGGAAGAAACTAAAGAACTTATTTTAGAAGCTTATAGAAGATTTGACGATACATTTGAGAGTGTAGTTAGAGATATGTATGAAAGGAATCATATTGATGCTGCGATAAGAAAAGGAAAAAAAAATGGGGGATATTGTGATACTTGGTATAATGGTAAAACATGTTATATATTACTATCATTTACTGGTGCTTTAAGAGAAGTATATACCCTTGCTCATGAATTCGGTCATGCTATTCATGGTTCCATGGCTTCAAAAGTACAAACCATTTTTAATTTACATCCTGGCGCTTCCGTTGCTGAAACAGCATCAATTTTTGGAGAATTATTACTTACCGATTTATTATTCCTAAAAGCGGATACTGATGAAGAAAAAAAGGCAATTTTGGCCAAGGTTTTAGATGGAGCAGGTGAAGTTGCATTCCAAGTTAGTGCTCGTGTATGGTTTGAGCAGAGTTTATATGATGCTATCAAAAATAAAGAAACTTTGGATGGAAAATCTATCTCAAAATATTGGTGTGCAGGGAGAGATAAAATATATGGACAATCTGTTGAATGGTTTGAGGAGATGGATTGGGAATGGGCAATGAAACCTCATTATTATTTCCCTAATTTTCGATTTTATAATTATCCCTATGTCTATGCTCAACTTTTTGTTTATGCTCTGTACCAGAAATACAAAACGGAAGGAAAAGAATTTATTCCAAAATTTAAAAAGCTTTTAAGTGCTGGCGGTAGCTTATCTACTGAAGAATTATCTAAAATCGTAGGCTTAGATGTTATTAAACCTGATTTTTGGAAGCTTGGAATAAAGCAATATGAAGATTTTGTAGACCAGTTAGAAGAATTATTAAAATAAAATCTTTTTTAATTTATTCATAGTTTCCTGAATATATTTCTTTTTTAACTAATTCAAAATCTATACTTTCTTGTGATTTTATCCCCAACTTCCAAGTACTGCACACATCTTCTGCACGTTGAGAAATATAGGCAATATCATCTCTAGTAATCAAGTCTAAGTTAAATTTTCTGACTCCTGCTAATAAATGTTTCAACCCAATACCCAGTTTACTCGTAAAGTAGGTATAAACTCCAATTGCTGACGTTGGAATCTCCCTATTGTAAGCTCTAAGAAGGTTATCATATTCGACAAATGCTTCATTTAAAGTTAAAGTACTTGGATCTTTTTCCTTGGGGAATCCTAAATTCCTTAATAAAGCATGAGTAGCTTCATTTTTTTTAATAACATCTCCAACATATTTCCCTTTCATAGCCGCCGTGATTGGAGCCCTTGCCATAGCAACACATGTAATATAAGGGACTCCCATAGCAAGTGCTTTAAAAATTTGAGTCTCATTTGCGATTCCTCCAGCTATTGCTATGGTTGGCAATATAATATTAGGGTTTTTCTGTTTAATCATATCTAAACACCCAACTAGTAATGCTTCCAAATATACTGTCGGTATAGACCCCTCATTCATCATACCAACAGGACTCATTCCAGTGCCGCCTCCGGCTCCATCAAAAGTCATTCCATCAACTTTCCCTTCTACACCTAACCTTATTATCCAAGCTGTCGCAGCTGGTCTATAAGCTCCTGTCTTAATAAAGATATTTTTCACTCCTTTCGAACGAATTTGATCAATTTCTTCTAAAATCTCATTTGTAGATGCAAGCATAACTCTACTATGTCTCTCAAAGTCAGGAATTAATCCTTCTTTCCACTGTTCAATGACATCGGGAGCGGATGGATCAGGAAACACTAAATATCCTCTCTTTTGCAATAATTGTGCTTTTTTTAGAGATTCTAATCTAACTTCTCCTCCAATAGCCTTAGCTCCTTGGCCAAATTTAAGTTCAAGTGCATTTACCTCCAGTTTTGAAGATACATAATCAAAAACTCCCAATCTTGTATCTTCTACATTTTTCTGCACTATAATATCTCCGTGTGTTCCATCCCAAAATTCTCTGAAGGTTTTAACACGAAATTTCATATCTTCTGTATCAATTACTTTAGGATAAACGGCGTGGTTTGCGAATTTAGCAAAAGGATCCATACCTACAACGTTTTCTCCTACGGTAATACTAACTCCAGCTAAAGCCGCACCCATAGCTAAACCTTCCCAGTTATTTTTTGCAACATAAGTGCTCCCTAATCCTGCTATAACGATGGGATACTTTTGTAATATATTTCCCCAATATGTTGTTAGATCAACATTTGGAAAAATTGCTCTATCTTCATCAGGTTCAATACCTTGTACTCCTCTAGCCTCAAATTGTATTTGAAAATCACTATAAGATAATCCAAAATCCTTAGGGGTTCCTGCAGTAGAATTTCCGAAATGTTCTCGCAGTGGATAAAGTACCTCGCGACCCCTTAATGCTGATTTTGAAACTTCACAAAATACAGGGCAATCTGTAATGCAAATTGGACAAAGCCCAGATTCACAAGAATCTTCTACCCTTGTTCTAGACCCAATTATGCTTGATTGATGGGTCATCATTGAAAATTTTGTCATTTTTTATTCAACTTCTTTCATTTTAGACTCTATTCATAAACCAAGTTCCATCCTATTTTCTTATCAAAAAAAGAAATTTGTAGTACTCTTAAAGCAGGATCACAATTCCATTCATAAGAATTTTTCTCCTTTATCATTAACTCTGCGTCTTTCAATAGGATGTCTGAGGTTAGAGGATTAGTATGCGATACATCTGAAATGATTTTCATATTGCAATTCCATTGATATTCTCTTCGATCTTCATTGAATAAAGTTCCAAAAAATATGGAATGATCTTCACATATATGACAAATATTTCTACCGTAAGAATATTCAATTCCGCATTTAGGACATCTTATTACCATTTTTAATACCTCTTTATTATGCTACTTATTTGGTAAATGCTATTTGACAGGATTTCTATAACAATATAAAAAATTTATACTTTATAGAGCTTCATATTGACGTGGTGACCTATCATAGTATATTTTCAACTTATCAGGATATTTTTTTTCGATCCTTTTTATAATTTTAGCAAGTGAGCTTCTATGGTTATATCCCATCGCAGCTGACCATCTCGCTGCTGTACAAATTCCCAATTCTTTAAGTTTCTCCAAACAAATTAACTCATATGTCCTAAATACCTTCTTCTTAGGCTTTATTAAAACTTCCATGCTAACTTTTAATTTTTCTAATGCCATCTTATGTTCACATGCTAATTTTTTTTATTTCTGTGGGAATTGTGTCCCATTGAAACATTTTTAATAAAAGCTAGTGATTTTAAATATATAAGTTTTATGTTTTCATTTTTTGTTGCAATTTCGTTCATTTTTTAAAAAGATTTTTCTAGGATTTGTTCAGAAATATTCTAAAAGTTGTTCTGAAAGGTGAACAATTTAATATTACATTAAGGCTGTATTAGAAAAATTCTCTTAATATTTCGACAATAATTTATAAATGGAAATAATACCTGACAATATTGGAAACTTAAATTCTTTAGAATACTTAGATTTGAGTCATAATAAAAGAGAAAAAATTCCTGAAACTATTGGAAACTTACCTTCTCTAAAAGAAAATTGATTGTAATAAATAACACGTGTTTCTAATAAAAAATTTTGCTTTCAATAAAGAAAAAGGTTTAGAAAAAATTTTTTAAGAAAAATTTGAAAGTAAAGCTTTTATTTATAACTATTATAATTTTCTTTATGCCGATATATATACTAGCAACTAGACTTCGAAATCCTGATCTGGTTGAAAGAAGGAAGGATCAGGGTGAAAAGTGGCTAAAGTTAGTAAAAGAAAAAGTTCCAAGCATTAGATGGATTGCTCATTATGCCATCCTTGGTCCATACGACTTTATTGATATTTTTGAAGCTAAGGATGAACAAGAAGCAGCAAAAGTTTCGCTTCTTTCTCGGGATGCAGGAGCTAGGTTTGCTGAAAGTTGGACCGCCATTCCATATTCAGATTTTCTAGAATTGATAGACAGTTTAAAATAAATTAGGCTCCTATTAATAGTTAATAGTAGTTAGATTAGACAGGATCTATAGGAATTCTTTCTTCATAATTTCAATAAATTCAGGATCTTTTTCTATGAATGGAATTTGTTCTGTTCCAGTATAGACAAAGTAATCATTTTTATTTTTGAAGAACTCCGAAAAGGGGATGATTAAATGAGAGATATCAGGAAGGAGATAATCATAAAAATTTTTTTTGCGTACCTTAATTATTCCTACACTCATATTAAACAGATTAAATTTCATCAATAAAAGAGAAGACTCCCGACAACTTTAGTAATCAAAGTAAAAATATTATTATTGTTTAATTTTTTCTTTATCAAGTATTTTTACTAAAGATATTTCTTCTTTTATCACATTCAAAACTATATGAGTATTTGTTCTTTCAACATAAGGAGAAGTGTGGATTTTTTTTATCATTGCGCTCAAATCATTCCGTGATTTGAATCTCGCAAATACGAGGGCATCATAAGTTCCAGTAATGTCGTATACAGCAAAAACGTGTGGATTTTTAGCAATTTTTCCTTCAACTTCGAACATTTTTCCTTTTGATATAGTAACCTCTATAATGGCAATTATATTATAACCTAGTTGTTCCAAATCGAGTTGTACCCCATATCCTTTAATAATTTCTTTCTTTTCTAATTCTTCTACGTGCTTTTTTATGGTTACTGGTGATTTTTCTAAGATTTTCGCGATACCATGATAAGTTTCACGTCCATCTTGACTCAGAATTCTTAAAATCTCTAAGTCAACATCTTCTATATATGGTTGGTTAGATTCGTTCATATAAAATAAATGGTATGAAAATTTATTCTTAAACATTATGATTAATGACACTTTTTTTTCAATAATACCACAACCATTAAACCTTACTCCAAAAGAAGGAGATTTTAAATTAAATAATGAAACAGCTATTTATTTTGATTTTTGATAAAGAAAAAATAATTGACAGAAACCTGTAAATGTAAAAATATTAAAAATTATTATGAAGGGAGATGATGTTTGTAGTTTTGAAATTCAGCTTCCTACCGATATCTAATTACTAAATTTATCGAACAATCTTTTCTTTAAAACATTTGCAGCAATAAAAAGGAATATTTACTCTCCACTGGGAAAGTTTTTCTAGATTGTGAGGAGCAATCCATATTTTCACAAACTCTTTTAATTTTAAGCTAAAGTTCTTTTTAGCATAATCAAATGTATTAGAAAAATAAATTTTTTCTCTACAGTATTTATTGTAGCAATTATGAGGAAATTCTTTGGTTAATATTAAATTTAAGAAATTAAATAATTCTTTTTGATTATTTACTTGCTCATAATCTAATTTATGTAATAATTCCGTTATATTAATAGATTTATTTAAATATGCAGCGAACATTTCTTCACAATACCAGTCAATATATCTTTCAATAATTTGAATCACTTATTACTAAACGACTTATAAGATAAGATCATAATCATATATATCTCTTTTTCTAAGATATATTTCACTTTTAAAATTAATAATGATTAAATATATTAATTTTAAAGGATGACCTAGAATAATTAGATTAAAATAAATTGGTATAGAAAAAAATGGCAATAGAACATGCGGATGTCTTATTTAGATTTATAGCTTGGATTATTGATATAATTTTGATTTCCATAATCTCCAATATAGTTTTTTTATTCATTAGACCTATAGAGAATTTCTGGACCCTTCCATTCTCTTATATTAATCCTCCTTATTGGTGGATTACCAACTCTATTCAATTTGCTATTGGATTTTTATATTATTGGTTACTAGAATCTTTTAATAATGGTCAGACTTTAGGTAAAATGGCCTTAAAATTGAGAACCGTGAATGAAGATACATTGCAAGTAGCATCCTTAAAGAGTTATGCACTAAATAATGTTTTTAAAGGGTCTGTGCTCTTAATCGTAGATGTGCTAATAGGTTTTTTCACAAGCTATGATAATGACAAGAGGAAAATTAGAATAATGCAAGATGTATCAAAAACAGTCGTTATTAAAGCAGAATAAATGAGGAATAAAAAACTAAAATTCTATAAATTCTATTCCCAGATTTTGAGAATATGAATCCAAGACTCTTAAAATTCTTTTTATTGTTGACCTTCGAAAATCCCAACCTTTTAACATACTATAGGTACGATAAACTTTAGAACTTGTAAATATTAAAACGTAATGTAGCTTTCTTGGTTTTACAAAACCACTATATTCTTTTCTTATTTTAATTTTTTCAATTTCAGACCAATTAATTTGAAAGAAATCTTTATATGGAACATCAATAGTAATACCATCGTCTGTGATTTGAAAGGTTCTTTTTTTTGACGGTTGGTAAGTTTTAAGCACATAATTAATATAAAATGCAAGTAAAATTAAACCAATAGAAAAGGCACTAGTAATTAGGAAACTTATAATGAATTCCATTGAACTGGAGATGTATATCGAAATCCTCACAATTATCAACATTAGAAATAGAATTAAAATAAAAACTACAAAGACAAACCATTTTTTAGATTCAGTAAAAATTTCCATTATTTCAGTTATTAGAGTATAAGTATAACTTATTTGAAGTTATGATGAATTATAATTTAATCTTTTTGATATTTGATTCAAAGATTCAGCGAACAAATGTTTTTAAATGAATGTTCCAATTTTTGATTTTATAAACTAAAAAGATAATTATATTAATAAATTGAGGTTTAAAATGACCGTATGTTTTATTTTTTTGAAAACAAAAGCTGGATTTTTAGAAAGTATAATTGACAATTTAAATCAAATACCTGAAGTATTAGAGGCTCATGCAGTTACAGGAGGCATCGATATAATTGCAAAAGTAGAATCAAAAGACATTACCACCATTTCAAAAATTGTTTTAGCGAGAATCCATAGAATTGATGGTGTTGATAGAACATCAACTCATATAGTTACACCATTATAGAGTTTAAGCTTTAAAATAATGTTGGCTATTCTAATAAAGAAAAAATTTAAATTTATCAAAAAGATTATAAAAAGGAATAAGAAATAAAATCTTAAAATTGAATATGAGGGGTTAATAAGTTGAGCTCTAATTTTAGAATAAAAATCTTGATGATAGTTCTTTTTACGGTTTATGCTGGTTGTACAATCTTTTTGGCTACTATGAATCTGATTCCACCTGATATGCTACTTGTAGAAATCTTAGACTGTACTATTCTTATTGTTGTTGTTTACGTAGTTTTATATAGAATTAATAAAATGAAACCAAAAACTGAAACATCTTTCTCTAAATGAATATATATATGGGATTTTTAGATACCCAAGTTTAGAAAAATTAAAAAGTTTAAATTTAAACAATTTATAGTACAATGGTGAATCCGGCGAAGATGAGTAATGAGAAAAAATCGGTTCCAAGATTACAAGTGGCTTTAGACATTGAAGTCTTGGAAGATGCATTAGATATGGCTAATAAGGTAGCAGTATTTGTAGATATTTTAGAAGCTGGAACTCCTTTGATAAAATCTGAAGGTGTTCGAGCCATCCAAGCATTAAAGGAAGCACACCCCGCTAAAACTATTTGTGCAGACTTAAAGACCGCAGATGCTGGTTACCTTGAGGTGAAAATGGCTGCCCAAGCAAAAGCCGATATTGTTACAATACTTGCCGATGCTTACGATATAACAATTGAAGAGGCTTTACACGCTGCCCATGATTTTCACGTTGAAATTATAGCAGATCTTATTGTATCGCGATCACCTGCTAGCAGATTAGCAGAAATTATGAATCTCAATTATAAGGGTACAAAATTACATTATGCTCTAGTGCATAGTGGTTTGGATCGCCAAGCATCACGACGAGCCCCGTTGTCAGAAATAGAATCCGTAATGCAGATACAGAACCATCCACGATTAGCTCTAGCTGGTGGGATTAAAGTTTCTGACATTCCAAAAATTTTAACTTACCCGCTAGACATTATTATAGTGGGTGGAGCAATTACCCGTGCGGAAAATCCTAGTAAGGCTGCAGAACAACTTCGGAATACAATATATAAAACTAACCAATAATTTTTTTCTTTCAAAGTCTTTAATATTTGTAATAATTCAGATCCGTATTAACGTGTATTTAATTGAAGTTCTAATTTAAGGAAGACATAAATTAGAGATTTTATTTTTTATTATTCAAGGTTTTTATACTATATATTAATCAAATCACGCTTTTTAATACTCCTAAGTAAATAGAGTGATATAAAGAATAAAATAGCATTCTCGATGTGCCATATTAGATTGTAAACACTATAAGAAACATCATATTGCCAAATTCCTATAGATATGTTGCCTAAATCGATCACAGTAGTTAATAGAAAATTAGGGATCAAGTATGGTTTGACTTATTAGACCCAATATTAAGTTGGCACCAGCTACAGCAAATAATATAAATCCTACATTTCTTTTTCTCATTTTTATAAATGCATTGAATAGAATAGAATGTTACAATTTGCTCCCTTTTAAATCCTAACTCACTTTCAGTGTATTAAGTCTAATTATCGTTTAATTTCATGACTTTATTTTCAATTATCCACTTAAGTATTACCCCAAAAATTAATGATTCTTGACCTTCAAAGCTATGACCACTATTTCTTAATAAGAAAGCATGATCTTCTGGGATTCCTGCTTGTTCTTTGTTTAATTTAAAAGTTAGGGAAGGTGGAAAAATTTTATCATTCTTACCATGAATGAGAAATACACGATTTTTATTAAATTCTGGATCATTTTTTAAGAAATAATGCGCACATATTTTTAATGCACGTTTATCTTTTACTTTAGACATTATACGCCTAATAAACCATCCTGCTGATAAAAAGCGGAATTTTGCTTCACGTAATAGCTCAACATCATATAATGCACTTATTCCTATAACCATTGCTACCCGTTCGTCTTGATAACATTTTGTCAGAACAGAAGTCCCTCCCATTGATTTTCCGATACAGCATAGAGAACCTTTTCTAACATCCTCAAAAGAGCAGACGGAGTCAAGAATTTTGTCAACATCGTTATATAATTTATACCAATCGGTTTTTTTACCTCCCGCTTCTCCATGACCTCTTTGATCAAAAGCAGCAGTTATAAATCCCATATGGGCTAAAGTAATGAGATTGATCTGATTAATCTCTTTTTTCTTCCAAAACCCGTGAAAAAATATGATTACTGGTCTAGGTTCGGGATATCTCCGTCCATTAGATGTTGAGATTGTATCAGAGAGTGAACGATAAAAATTTCCTGCTGATTTAACACCATCATTGAAAGCAATTTCCACTTTTTGAATATCTACTGTACTTTTTGAAATATTTTCAAAATGACTTTGAGGAGTATGAATTCCTATTTTGAAAAGTGTTAATCCAACTAATATAGAAATAATACTAAACGTAAATCCTAAAAGTAAATTATTTAAATCAATAAATAAGATATACATCAAAATCCCACTAACAATTACAAATGCTGGTAAAACTATAATTAAGACCCGAAGTTTCATTTTTCATTCAATTTTCTTTTTTAATATAAAATTCTGTTTTTATGGTATCTTCACACAATTTACACGCTAAAACCAAACCTAAAACGGTCCAAGTGAAAAGAATGCCAATATAAATCGTTAATTGCCAGATTTTCTTGATTCTATAATTTAATCCAATCGAGCAAATAATTAATATAAAACCAAAAGTTATGCCACATAATTCTAATAAATACGCTAAAAGTACCCCGCTCTCAAAATTAAAATATCTACTCATTTCTTCTGGATTTAAGGATATAGCATAATTAATAATTTCTCTATTATATCGCATAAATATCAAGGATATAATTATAATCAAAATTCCTGTAAAGAATAAGATTCTGCTAACCCGCTTGATATGATCTTTATTTTTTTTCTCTTTTTCCTCTTTATGATTCTTTAAGTCTATAATTTTACTTTTCTTAGTGGAGAGAACTATAAGTAACATGGGTATGCCCCAAAAAAGCATAATATATAATATAGCTCCTAAATCAGGATGAGATAATGTGAATATTTGACCAAGTAAAGAAAATATAACTGAAAATGCAATAATATAAATTAATACCAAAATTGCTTCTCTTTTTGAATAGAATTTAAGAAGCCTAATAAATAGAAAGATAAATCCTATGATAAAAAAACCCCCAATAAAAACGGATAAAATAGGATTTATGGGAAATAGGCCATATTTAAATAATACATTTAAATCATAAAGAGTAAAAGACACTGTTCCGAAATTAGCAATACTAGGTACTAAAACAATATAACCCATATTATTAATCATGAAATCTAGATAGAGATGCATAATCCCCCCTGCTAAAACCAAGAAGAAAGTTTGCGAGAAAGTCAATCTTTTTTCTTTAAGTTCAACTATTTCAAATTTTCTCCAATCTTTTAAATTAACTGTAAATTTTGTGAAATAATGATAAGGAAAAGTTAAAAAGTATGCACATAAAGGCCATAATAATATAGAATGCGAAATTGGTAGTCCGATTGTTGCGATGAGATCTGGCCCCCAAACATTATTCATGAAAAAGATAAAAATATGGATTTTACTAAATTTTCCATCACTAATCGAATAGAAAGATAATCCAATAATTCCTGCTAATATAAAATGTGCAATTGTTGGCATCATTAATCATTAGTCTTTTGTGACATATTATCCCTGATTAAGTAATCTCTTTTACGAACATTTATATATACGATATATCATACTATTAATAGAATTAAGAGTATTAAGAGTATCAAATTAAAATATTTTTTCTTTATATAGGTTTAATAATTTATTTAGAGAGGAGATTTTAATGGAGATTACAGAAATTAATCATTTCCATGAGTTTTTGGAAGCTCTCCACTTTTTACAACACACTTATAAAAAATTTCCTAAGTTTATGATTGAAATCGTTGCTGAAAACTACGGAATTCCCTCTCATGAAGTAAAAGGATTAATCACAACCTTCGTAAGAAACGGAATCTTGAAGATTCTAAAAAATGAAGGGTATTATTACGAGTTAAATGAAAACCTGTAATAAAATGTACTCAAATGAAAGGAATGTTATTCATGAGTAAATAGGAATTTTTTCTCCTTTTTTGTTTATTTTTCTTTTAAATAGTTTGGCTATTATTTTTTAATAAAAATTGGAGATGATAATATATGGCCCAGTCTAAAGAACAGATCGTTATCATTACCGAATATCCATATGATTTTGATGATGATATCGAATTTTATAATCCTCTTCCTGATTGCGTACCCAATCTAGGAATAAGCTATAAACCTGAATAAAAATAAATAAACTTTTTTTTATTTTACTTTTCACCTCTTTTCTGAATGAGAAATAATTTAGCAATTAGTTTTTATTCTCAGATCTAGAAATACAGTCATGGAAAAACCCACTTATTGTAGTAGGTGTGGAACCTTAATGATTCGCAAAGCACAAAAGGAATTACACGGGGTGAAAGCTACTATTTTTACCTGTCCAAAATGTTATTACCAATATGAAAAGGGCATACGCTACAATCGTGCGATTAAGCAATATTTTAGCTACTATAAGTTCTCTTGAGTTCTCATTCTCTTCAAGAAAAATCTGTGATACCCTCTTTTTATTTTAAATGGTCTTTCTGGGTGATTAAAAAAACACTCTGGACAATGTATCGAAAAAATCCTATTATCCCAAAATTCAATGACTTTTTCCTTAGAAATAGAAGGATTATCACGGCAAAATTCCTCGAATTTCAATGGCTTCTTGCAATCAACACAAAATCTTATCTGCATGAACTATATTGATAATATGGATACATTTATTCATAAGAGAGAGTTAATTTTCTGAACATATTATAAATCGCATCAGCTTTATAAAAAATAATAAAATATGTAAACCCATTTTACTTCTAACTATATAACATAAGTACAAATGTAAAAGAAAGGAAGTGACTTAAATAAAAATAAAAGTATGTTTTAAGTGTCATGAATATATGCCTGTTCTTGAAAATAATTATCTCAATAAAAAACAATTGGCCACGTTTGATTCAATGCATTCTGGTCATCCTGTTCAAATTGTAAATGAAGAAGAGATAGATAAAACAGAATGGAAAGCCATTTAATGAACAGAAAATAGAATTAATCGAAATGTAATTTATATTGGTAAAATAATGTTTTTTAATAAAAACTTTAAAATCTAATACAATCTCATATTCATCATCTCATATTCATCATATTCATCAAAAAAAACAGCTATGTTAACTTATTGAAAGAAAAAAAAAATTTTAGTTAATTTCTGAACCACATAAAGCACAAAACTTTCCTAACACAGATAATTTGGCTCCACAATTTGGGCAAAAATTGATTTTTTGTTCAAGGTTGTTTACTGGTTGATGTTTAGGCAAGGCAGTTTGCAGTTTTGGAGATTCTGGAGCGTCATTAGTCGACAATTTGTTTAATGTTGCGAGCTTAAAATACCCTTTCACTTGATAGATAAATCCGATGATTGCCGGAACGATTAAAAACCATAATGAAATTAAGAGTGTACCTGTTTTTAGTTTATTACACCCATTAATTGCCTCTTCAGAAATATTAGCTGGAAATATCTTAAGGTTATTCTCAAAAAATATTTTCAGATTTTTCCACGCTTTCATTTCAGCTGCTACGCCTACATAAATAAACACTATACCGGATATCATAAGAATTATAGAAACAGAGAGCGAGATATAGATAGGGATCGAGGTTGGGATAAAGAAAAATAGAGCAAGGTTAACTCCTCCGATAATCAAGACGACCATACCACATATTCTTAATATAAAACCTCTGATGTATTTTGAACGAAATACATGTAACGATGAGTTATTTAATGTATAATTTGCCCTTTTAAGACTTCCCATTGCAATAAAAATAAAAATCATTGCTACAAAGCCAGCTATTCCTGTGGTAATGCTTACAATCGTTAAAATTGCAACAACTTGAATATATTTTCCAAAATCATGGAATTCTTTTCTAACAGCTATATTTGACATTTTCATTTTCGAATTTTGATTTTTAGATATTTAATATATTCAACTCAAAGATAACTGATTAAGAAATGGGAGTCCATTTATTGATATAAGGATTATATTAAATTAAGGAATGATTTGATAAGCTAAATGAATAAAATTATCGCGATGATGATCGTTTTTGTGAGTCTTTATGGTTTACTTTGGTCTGGAAAAATTCATCATTAAAATAAATGAGCTATGACTATTTCCACTAATCTTTTATGATTTAATTCATTAACCGTATTGTTAATGGATATGGATAAAGAACATAAAGAGTATAAAAACTATCTGAGGTGGCTTTTACATCATCTTTTACTCCAAAAATATTTAGTCTTATGCGTAATAATTGGAATAATTCTTGTAACATTTACAAGGACTTTAATCCCATTATTATTGGGAGATATTATTGATAACATTCTAACTATTAGCGACGTTTCAGAGATTTTACCACTAATATTCACTATATTATTAATTTACGGAATAAACATTATTTTAGATTACGGCTCTATGATGGCCGGACATTTTCTGGGGTTGAAAACGGAAAAAAATATGCGAACAGAATTTTTCGATGTAATCCAATCGAAATCATTAAAATATCATGATAGTGCAAGAACCGGGGATTTACAAGCACTCGCAACCTATGATTTAAGAATCGTAAATACCATGGTCTCTCATGGTGCATTTTATATTTATCCATTTATACAGGTATTTATAGCATTAATAATTCTATTCAATATCCTTGATTTAAGATTAGCCTTACTCTTTTTACCATTCCTCGTATTTTATTGCTACTTTATCTTATATTATCGAAAAAAACTTGTTCCAATTGTTAGAGCACGCATGGAAAAGCACTCAAATATAGCAATAACTCTTCAAGACAATTTAAGTGGTTCCAAAGTAATTAAGATCTTTACAAAAGAAAAACTAGAAAAAAAAAGATTCCTTTCAGCTGTTCGAGCATTTAGAGACAATTGGATTGCAGAAAATGATGTACAATCGAAATATTATCCTCTCTTAGCTATTTATCTTGCGATTAGTATTATATTCTTAATAAGCTGCTTTTTTGTTTATTTTAACACACTTACAATAGGTGAGCTGGTTGCTACTAATTTACTCTTAATCACTCTAATTGATCCTACTAACTTAATTTTTTGGGCTACAAATGATATGACTAGTGGTTTTGCGGCTTGCTCTCGGGTCTTTAGTGCATTTTTAAAGGGGGAAAAGGAGAAAACTTCTCTTAATATTATGGATTTTATCACAAAAATTAAGGGAAAAATAGAATTTAAAGATATATCTTTTTCGTATAAAGATGAAAATAATAAAATAACTTCTGTTTTTGAAAATCTTAACTTCATTATTAACCCAAAACAGAAAGTCGCTTTAGTAGGTCCAACGGGATGCGGTAAGACAACTCTCGCCAAAATAATTTTATCCTTATATGAACCACAAACTGGGTCAATTTATATAGATGATATAGACATAAAAAACTTTTCTCTTGAAACATTAAGGAAGCGAATTGGATATATAGAGCAAGACATTTATCTATTTCCAAGATCAATTAAAGAAAATATTGCTTTTGGCAAGCCAGATGCCTCTGACGAAGAAATCGAGCAAGTTGCTAGACTAGCACAAGTTAATGATTTTGTAAAAAATTTTCCAAATGGTTATGATACAATAGTAGGTGAACGTGGAACTAGACTTTCTGGTGGAGAGAGGCAACGTATTGCAATTGCTCGCGCATTGCTCACTGATCCTGACATTATCATTCTAGATGATTCTGTTTCTGCAGTAGATAGTGAAACCGAAGAAAAAATAGGCAGAGCCATTGAAAATGTCTTAAAGAAAAGAACCACCTTAATTATAACTCACCGTTTAAATTCAATAAGATATTCGGATAAAATCCTTGTCCTTAAAGATGGAAGGATTATAGCAGAAGGAAGACACCAAGAATTACTAAAAAGATCAGAAGATTATAGAAGGACTTTCGGACGAGCTATCCCATTACCAGATAAAGAAATAATAAATGAGAAATAATAAAAATGTATAGAAGTATAATCAAAGAAAAACACAATCGGAGATACTCAGATCGTGAATTATTTAGTAGATATATTAAAAGATTGGCTCCCTTTAGAAAGAACATCTTGTTAGTTGCATTATTTATTTTCTTAACAACAATAGCAGAATCTATTGGTCCTTTAGTGGTAGGATTTGTGGTTGATCAATTAGCTATTTTATCAAATCAATTTGGTTTGATGTTATTTCTTACCCTAAGCTATATTTTTCTCTCTACTATTCAATGGATAATGTTCTTTTTACGAAGGAGAGAATATGGTAAATTTGTTCCTTTTTTTTTAGAATATTTACGTATGGATATTTTTGAAAAATTACAAGAACAGGATATAAGTTTTTTTGATAAATATCAAAGTGGAGCTTTAAATACACGAGTATCAAATGATGCATTAGATTTTGGGGATATAACATCACTAATTTCAGAAACAATAGGTAATTTTCTCATAAGTATATTAACCTTTACCATCTTAGCACTTCTAAATCTCTTTTTGGCATTAATCGCGCTAATTACAGTACCCATTGTATTATTTTTGATGTTTTCCTTACGAAGATTGGCAAGATTAGTTAGCAGACCCTATCGAAAAGCAATCGAGAATGTCAACAATGCTATGGTGGAATCAATTGAAGGAATTCATGTTTCGAAAAGTTATGGTCAAGAATCCACAATCTTGAATCAATTTAGTGATATTAATAAAGATTATTTTCGAGCAACTTTTAAATTGACAGCTGTTACCCATTTATGGAGGCATATATTGAACTTAATTGCCTCAATTACAATATTGATAATAATTTTTTATGGAGCTCAAATCTTCTTAGAAGGTTATTTAACTGCGGGAACAATTTTTACATTTATTCTATATCTACAGAGCTTTTTCAGACCAATTATTGTTCTAGCAACATTTTTTCCACAATTAAGTACTGGTATGGCGGCATATGAAAGAATCTTAGAAATTTTAGATTCTAAACCATTGGTTAAACAACATCCTAATGCCATCCAAGTGGGTGAATTAGAAGGAAAAATTGAATTTGAAAATGTAAATTTTCGTTATGGAAATGATCACTGGGTTTTTAAAGATTTTAATCTAAAAGTACGGAGAGGAGAAAAACTGGCAATTGTAGGCCATACTGGTGCTGGTAAAACATCTTTAGTGTCCTTATTAGCGAGATTTTATGAGTTTCAAGGTGGAACAATTAAAATTGATGATATTGATATTAGGAATATGACATTAGATTCCTACAGAAGAAATATTGCTATGGTTCAACAAGAAATATTCCTATTTTCGGGTACTTTAGAAGAAAACATACGTTATGGAAAAAGCAATGCTTCTAAGGAAGAATTGGAGAGAGCAATTAGAGCCGTTCATGCTGAGGAAATAATTAAATATTTACCAGACGGTATAAAAACCAGAGTAGGAGAAAGAGGAAAGGGATTATCTATGGGACAACAGCAAATTATTAGTTTTGCAAGAGCAATTTTAAGCAATCCTAAAATTCTCATATTGGATGAGGCAACTTCCAGTGTTGACGCGTATACAGAGGCAATAATCCAAGAAGCTCTTGAAAAGTTAATGTTAAATCGTACTTCTATAATTATCGCTCATAGATTATCAACTGTCCTTAATGCTGACAGAATAATTGTCATGGATCATGGAGATATTGTTGAGGAAGGAACCCATAAATCGTTACTTGCACATAATGGAAAATATGCTCAGCTTTATAAACAATATTTCGAGCATCAGAGTTTAAAATAGTAATTTTTGCAAGAATTATACCTAGATGGGAATAACATTCAAAATATTGAAGGTCTGGAAAATTTAAAAAACTTAGAGCGCCTCAGCTTGTTGGATAATGATATCAATTATCTGTTTTTTAGATTAATATTTAAATAATTCTTAAAAAAAGTAACAATTATGAACAAATTAACTACAAACGTCTTGTTAAAAGATTTAAAATTTCCAGAAGCCCCAAGATGGCATGATGACAGATTATGGTTTTCCGATATGGAAGATCGTAAGGTGATGTCCGTTAATGTAAAAGGAGAGATAGAAACAATACTTGAAGTACCAAACAGGCCATCTGGTTTAGGATGGCTACCCAATGGAAGACTATTAGTGGTTTCTATGGAAGACCGAAAATTATTTGAACTCGAATCAGGAGCTTTAAAAGAATTTGCTGATTTAGGTAGATTTGCAACTTATCATTTAAACGATATGGTTGTTAGTAAACAGGGATGCGTATATATTGGAAATTTTGGATTTGATTTTATTAATGATCAACCATTTATTCCTGCTGCGATTATTATGGTCACCCCTGAGAGAGAAGCTAAAGTTGTGGCTGAAAATTTTTCATTTCCAAACGGCATGGTTATTACACCCGATGGTAAAACAATTATTATCGCAGAAACCCTTTCAGCTCGATTAACTGCTTTTGATATCAAAAACGATGGAACTCTTATCAACCGGAGATTATGGGCGGATTTAAAATCTATTCCCCCCGACGGAATTTGTCTTGATGAAGAAGAAGCAATATGGGTTGCTGCTCCAGGACAGCATAGAGTAGTAAGAGTTCTTGAGGGTGGATCGATAACTGATATTGTAGAAATAAAGAATGAAGCCTATGCATGCATGTTAGGGGGTCCAAATTTAACAACCTTATTTATTGCTTCATCAATAAGTCATCATATAAGAGAAAAAGGTCAGATTGAATATGTGGAAGTTGATGTGCCTAAAGCAGGATTT
>JAEOSD010000100.1 GCA_016840545.1 Promethearchaeota archaeon | reverse complement strand
AAAACTTTGTTTTTTTTCTTTTTGTTCTATATATAGTATGAAACATTGATTAAATATTTTAAATTTTTAAAGGGATTTCCTATTAATTTTTTAGTAATCACATAAGAAGAGGAGATTTTAAATTGAAGAAATTAGCAGAAAAATTGAAAAAAATTGAATATGAATTGCCAAAATGGACAAGAGAGCTGTTATATGAACATTTAATGGAAGTTTTAAAAGATATAGAAGAAAAAAGACAGCTCAAGGCAAATTAAGAATAAATTCTTTAGTATAAATTTAGAAAGCATTAGATATTACACCTTATCCTGCTAACAGCTTTCTAATAATGATTGGTCTAAATATCATTTATATATCTTTTTCAATTAGCTAAATATAAATATTTACTTCATAAGATGATTAAATTGTTAGATATGGATGTTAATAACAAATTCTACGAATTTGGCAAATATATTCGGGTTGTAGCAATTGCGACGATACTAAGTATTTTTCCATTTATATCTTTTGCTGGTATGGTTTTAACATGTATTTTTGTCATTATCGCATCAGTTCATATGCTTGCTATAAATAGGCAATTAAAGGATGCCATTTTGGGTGAATTCCGTTCAAAATGGATAAAAGGTGTTATCATTAGGATAATTGGAATGTTTGTTATCAATGTAAGTTTCGTTATAGTTCTTACAATGATAAGTAGAAGAGGATTAATGGGTATAATTGAATTAATTTCTACCGGTTGGGTATATCCTTATCCTAATCCAGCATTAGTTCTATTAATTGGGGATGGTGTAACATTTCTTATAGGTTTTATATTTGTTATAGCAGGGTCGTCGAAAGAAATGGGCGCTTGGAGACTTTTTTACAATTTTCTTAAGGAAAATGAAAGTTTATTCCCAAAAGTGATCTCTGGAAGCGCTATGGAAGGGGCTGAGAAATGTCGTAAGGGAGCTTTAATGTTTGCTTTAAGCTTTTTAATTATTACACCTATCATTGGCTATATTTTTCAAGCTATTGGTTATTTCAAGATAGCTTCACTTATCAAATTAGGGGAGCCTTATCCAGATTTAGTACCTGTACTACCTCAATCTGTGCCAATTTCAAAACCAAAGCCTATACCAAAACCAGAACCAGAATCTATATCAATAGCATCTTCAGAGGATTTAATTAATTTTTGTCCTCTTTGTGGAGAAAAAGTACCTCCTAATGCTAGATTTTGTGGATCTTGTGGCTCTTCATTGAAAAGTTAATACAGATTACGTTAAGAACCCTATAATCTATTTTTTTTTAATTTATTAAAATTTTTGACTCTTGGAAAATTTATCCCTTAAAGCATATATAGTATGTTATCTTAAAAAATCAAAACAATCATGAGAGTATTTAGTAATGTTAAATTCAAACTTAGAAATGAGATGGGTTAACTTTGGAAGAAATATTAGGATTTTAGCGTTTCTTTGGATTTTTATTTTGATTCCTTTTTTTGCATTTCTAGTTATTGGTATTCAGTTTATCTTTATACTTATAGCACTAAGTGAAATAAAATATATAAATCGACAATTGTCCAACCCAAATCTTGGGAGATTTTTTTCAAAATGTCTGGCTGGAAATATTATCAAAGCAATTGGACTCATAGTGGTCAATATTGGTGGTTTAATGATAATTGGAGGATTTTTATCAAGGCGATTTTCCGATTTCTTTATTTATTACGGTTATCTTTCTTTCAATTTCATTTGGATGTATCCTATTTTAACAGCAGTAGTGGTTGTTGGTTTTGTATTTACAATTATTGGCTGTGGTATTGAAAAGGGTGCCTGGAAGAATTTAAATATTTTTCTTAGTCAAGATAATCAAATGTTTCCTGTTTGGATAAGAATAGATCCAATTGAAGGGACAAACAAATTAAGTAGAGGAGCTTTATTATGGGAGCTTGGTTTTTTAATCGTCCCAATAATAATTGGATGGATATTTTATATAATTGGTTATTTCAAGTTATCGAAACTTAGTATTTGGCCTTCAACAAAGCAATTACCACCAACTATTGCTCCAGAATCAAAACCAACACCTACTCCTGTACCTGAAACGATAAATGATACAAAATATTGCCCTCATTGTGGATCAGAAATCGAAGAAGAAGGTAGATATTGTGGAATTTGTGGTTCTCCTCTTCATGAAAATTAAATTATCCTAATAATTAGGTAGTAATAAAGATCTCCTCTACTATTTCTTTTGGTTTAGTCTCTTGGATAAAATGTCCTTCGTTGGAAAAAATTTTAATGTTACCTTGAAGTTGAGGGGTTGGAAATAATTTTTAATATTTAATACCCTTATATTCTTAATTTATTAAACAATTTTTTAACTTAAAATAAAAGATGGAATGGTTTAGAAATCTTTTCTCAAGAATCACTTCTAGTGTAGAAGACAGTTTTAAGAGAGAATCAGATTATATCCAAATGAGACTTTTAGTAGAAGATATTACTGATAATTTTGAAAAGAAGTTAAAACTAAAAACTGAGCATAATATCTTTCATGCTGATATTAGAGAAGCTAAAGGAGAAGACCTTAAAAGTATAGTAAATCTGTATAATTTAGCTTGGCATTCAACTTCAATGCCATATCATACATTGAATGAGAATAATCTAACTGTAATGATGGAGGATCCTGATATTGTTTTTTTAATTGCTCAAATAGATTCTATAGATAGTGGATTTGCTCTTATTTATTATGCGGGGCAAAACAATGAAATTGGAGTAATTGCAGGATTAGGGGTAATTCCAGAATTACAGAACAAAGGACTAGGTACGATCTTAGGATTAGCAGTTTGGAGTTATTTCAAGAAAAGAGGTGTTAAAGAATTAAGGTGTAAGGTTTATAAAGATAATAGAATATCCTATTCATTTATTAAAGGGCTTAAATTTGAGGAATATGACGATAATATGGTTACATGGAAATTTCAATAATAATAATTTTTCCAAATTTTATATTAGCTCATATGATTCTTAGTTCATCAGCACAAACGTTAGTTATATTTAAATTTTTTTGTTTTTGAAACTTTTGTCACGTCTACTTGTATATCACATGGTTTTAAAAAAATTTTTAATCAATTATAAACGTTAAATTAATGAATTTCTATAATTATCTTACTTGTAGCATGTATTATGAGTGATCGAAAACCAGAAAAAGAACCTGAGATTTGGCTAAAATATTGTGAAGATTGCGTGAGAAGTGTATTTTCTTCATCTGAAGACGATAATGATGACTTTTCTGGTGATAAACAAGATGAATCTGAGAAATAACTTAAGTTTTAGCTTGTAATAAAAATGCTAATAAACTTTCTTATTTTTTTAAAAAGCTTCCATTAAATTTCTATCTAGATTATTTTTATTATATCGTTTAAGGTACCTTTATAATTTGGTTCAGGGATTTCCGAATTCAAATCTGTATTTGAACTAAAGACTAAAAATGTTTGGCATCCTAGATTTTTTGCCATCATATCTTTATCTTCATCTCCAACCATTAAACAATCCTTAGCAGAATAACCCAGATAATCAATAATATGTCTATAATAAGTAAGATTGGGTTTATTTGCCCGAGAGTTTTCTATGGTAGTAATTAGCTTATAATTAAAATCTCCTACGCCTGCCCAATTAAGTCTTTGTTGTATTGCAGTTAAAGGGAGAACTGGTGTGGTAGCAATAACTACTTCATATCCCTTTTTGAAAACAGTTTTCATTACTGATTGTGCTTCGGGTTTTTTACTTGTGTATTTACGTAATTTTGAAAATTTAGTTTCATAAAATCTATCAAACAGTGGTTGAATCTCTTCTATACTATATCCTTCAATTGGAAAAAAACTTTCAAGAAAGACCTGTTCATTAGTTTTATGGCCATTATTTTTGTTAACAGCTTCTGAAGCTTTTAATAGTTTAGTAATTACTTTATTAGGACGAATTAAATGTGAAATTGAACTTGCTAAAAGGTTTAGATATTCTGGAATGAATCTTTTTAAGTCTACATTAATTAAAGTTCCATCTAAATCAAATAGGATTGCTTTTAGAGAGATATTTGACACCAATGTATATATTTTATATCCTTAAAAATCTAGACTTTTCTTTTGGAATAAAATATTCAATTTTGTATTTAATTTACTATTATCCAAGAATTCATAAAGAATAAAATACAAAATTCCATTAATTTTTGCGATTAATAATAAATATTATTAAAATTCAACTATTAATTATAATATAGTAAATTTCATAAAATCTAATTAGCTAATTACGAATATGAAAATAGAGCTAAGCGATTTAAACAATGGTTCAGTTTTTATAGGAGATAAACTTAATGTAAGAACTAAGTTCAAATTTGAAGAAGATACATCAATTTTATGGTCAGGAATTAAATTAATCACACAGCCACCATGTTTGAAAGAACTACAAGTTTCTAAGGAAGAAATCTTTTCGATGGGTCATTTTGAGGCAGGAGAATATATTAGAGAACGAGCATTGCTCATAAAAAGTAATGTTGTCCCAACAATCAAAAATCGTAATTTAGAATATGAAATTAAACTGATTATAAGGCAACCACATCCCACTAACCCTGCTGATGATATGGTTATTAATAAAACTCAAAAGGTGGAAATTAAATCGCGCGACTTAAGCGCTCAAATAAAACAGCCAAATCCTATCTCATTTTCCATCTCTGGACTTAATATCCTTCTTAATAAAGATGTATTTAAACCAGGCGAGACTATTAAAATCAGTTTTACTTCTGAAGTACTCAAACAAATTGAAGTAAGACTCTTACAAACAGCGAACCTTGTTTGTTATTGTGATGCTTACGGTCAAACCTGTAGAAAAGTTGAGGAATTGCCTCCCGCTATTGCTGGTGATTCTAAAACTAATGATATTGAAAAGGGTTTTTTGTTGCTAAAAATCCCAGAAATTGCAGAACCCACCCATAATTACATGTGGGAGCCTACTGAAAAGGAATATTGGGGATTTAAATTTGGTGATTATACTAAATGGTCTCTATTAATAATTGGAAAAAAAAAACCTGAATATGGACGTGAACCAATAACCTTTGAACTTCCAATAACGATTGTTTCAAAACCTATTGGAAAATTTAAAAAAGAAATTGATTTATTTGCCGAAACTCCTTCAGCTGTGCCCTCATTATTCGATGGAGTTTCATCCAAATTTCAAAAAACTTATAAAATTACTTCAATTGATTCAGATATAGAAAAGTATATAATAAAAATTAAAAATACTTCTAAAGAAAGTCTTATAGGGGTAACTATAAAAGTTTCTGGACTCCAAGAGGGACTCTTTGAGACTGCTCCAAACTTAGCTGGATTTAATAATTGGAAGCCTAATGAAGAAAAAGAAGTAATTTTTGAATCTAAGCAAGACATATCAGCATTAATTACCTTATTAGAAGATAATAGTCAGAAAGTAATTAGAATCCAAACTCCTGTTGCATCTACTTTTTTTTAGAGATTAGATAAGTAATGATGATTTAATATGATTTTCTCAAAATCAGAAATGCTCTCTTATTTTTTTGAGGATCCAAAAGAAAAACCTTTAAAAAGAAAAATTAACAATACAACACTCCAATATTTTTATATTCAAAAAGATTTAAAGATTAAAACGCAACCTAAAGAAATTCTTAATGCTTGTTTATTATCTGGAAATGCTACACTAATCAATAAAAAAAAGGATTATGAAATAAATCAATTTGATTTCTTCTTTATACCACCAGAAAATGAGGTGCTTCTTAAAGTCGATTCAAAATTTTCCGGTAAATGTAAAATCTGCGTTTTTAGATATGATATTTATCAAAAAATTGAATCTGTATTTGAGGTTCAACGTTATAGAGTAGAAGAATTTATACCCCGTGGAGATCACAGCTCTAAGGAAAAAATGGCAACATATCGAACCGTTTGGACGGCATTTAAAAATGAACTATTTATGTCTGGTTTTACCAATATTCCCAATGAATCTCTTAGAAGTGGGGTAATAACAAGTGTAAATCTAGAAAAGAATGAAAGCGGAAATGTGGAAATATATTCACATATACATCCAGAATATCCTGAAGTGTATATAATGTGTATTGAAGATGATAAATATGCAATTACTCAATATTTAATTAATGAAGAAGGACATTCGGTAAGTAGAGACCTTTCTAATGGAGATGGGGTTTTCTTTCCTGGATCTCTTGGACACAGCAATTTTGCTAGACCTACTTATAATGAACTGGATTATGTTATGTATATGTGGATTATACCTACTTTTGGAAGAACAGATACCGTAAGTCCAGTAACATTAAAGATCTAATTAATGCTTCTTCTAATATAAATAACATATACAATTGCTTTTTGTTTATAAAATTGATCCTAACGGAAAAAATGCATAAAAAATGAATAGAAATAGTTCTCCTAACTATAAATAGAGACCAATAAGTAGTACAAAGGCGATTATAATAGCTGAGTTAAAATATAAATGTCGAAAGTGTGGAGCAAAAATAACCCCCGGTTATGATTTTTGCCTTTCATGTGGTACAAAATTCAGTGAAGTACCCCCCAAAAACAAAGAAGCGAGGAATACCACCAGGAGAAATAGAAGAGAAAAAGAAAATGGGAGGATGTGAAATCTTTGTTGTTATCATTATTATACTTTCTATACTGGGAGGAGGATTTATTACAATCCTCTTCTTCCTAGGAGGATTATAGGATACTTATCACAATAACAGAACAACTGTTCTGTGATTTGTTTAAAAAAAGAGAAAAAGATCAAAAATTATTGAAATACTGATACAAGCTGACTTTTATACACATTTTTAAAGATTAAACTTAATATTTCCTCAAATGAATCCAATATTCCTTCCCCGTTTATCGCAATCGTTTTCTTTACATCTATGTTTGAGAATTTGTAATAATCAATCTTATGCAGAAAAATATTGTTATTAAATTTGTCAGGGAGATCTTGTTTATTAAATGCGAGAACTTTTGGCAAAGTTATAATAACATCTCCAAAATATGAGCAAAGTTCTTTCCAAGAGATCTCATTTCTCTCAAATGCGTTTCTTTGAGAATCTGCTACGAATATTATACCATCCAATGCCTGTAGAGTCACTGGTCTTGTGATCACGTAGAAATCCTGACCCGTTGTAGAGTAAATATGGATTTTAACTGTCCATTCCTGATTCTGAAAGATTATAGTGCCATAATCAAAGAATAGCGTACGCCCAACGGTACTTTCAATTGAATTTACTTTATCTTTTTTTCCAAAGTGATTAAAAAGCGATTTTAATGAGGTAGTTTTACCGGAAAGTGCTGGACCATAATAGCAAATCTTTAGTTGTATCGATCGTTCAAGAGAATTTATAATCATTATTTCATGATAATTTGATTTTATATTGATTCTGAATTAAGATTTTTAAAATCCAAGGATTTATCTATAAATTTTTTCAGAAATCAATGTTTTTTAGAAGAAATTTTAAGTCGGAAAAAAAGAGGTTAACTAAAAAATAACCTATTACCTTCAATACTGCAGGATACAAGATTTCTTAAAATTAGGATCTCGATCTCTCTTTTTAAAATGGTCTCATCAAGAGCAATATTTTCAACTTCCTTCAATTTTTTTTGCAATTCAGCAAATGTTATTACGTTTTGTTTTTGAGAGATTTCAGAAATTAAATTTAAAATCTTTTGCTGATTATAAAGCGAAAGTGCATTTGAATCTAATTGATATAATTTATGGGTCAAATTATAATTGAAATTTGCTTGCCTTTCGATCCCTTTTAAGTTCTCAAGCAAGGTTATAGCTTCAGAATATTTCTCTTGTGATAATAAATCTTGAACTTTATTAAGCTCATCAATAAACTCTTTAGGTTCCATCTTTTAACTCAAATTATCATTTCAAAATTATTGCTGTGGGGAATTAAGGATTTTTATTAATCTATTTGCAATTTATCAAGTTTTTGTAATTTCATTATTTCGGGCATGGTTGCTTTTACTATTAATTTTCCCTGTTGATATGCTTTAAATCCACTAATTTCTCCTTTATTAAGAGCTAGGAAAGTTTCTGTGCTCATGGTATACATAATATCGGGATTTTCAAGTTTTTCTTGAACAATAGGTTTAGGAATTCCATCAACTAATTCAATTACATAATACTCATCAAGGTCGGTAAAGCAATACTGCATAGTTTTGTTCCATCCCTTAAAAAATCTGGCTACATCCTTGTGAGTGAATTTTTTTCGTTGAGCGTTTAAGATTTTCATAAATTCGTCTCGGTCAACCATTTCTATCACCTCATAAACTATCCATAGCTGAAGCGAACTCCAGTTCCTCCCTTAGGTTCTTCAAATATAATAGCATCATCAAAACAAACATTCCAGCAAGCACCGCACTCACAACATCGTTTTAGATTTACGGGTCGATATATTTCCCCGTCTGGTTCCCATACGTCTCGAGTACAGAATTTAGCACAGTCCCCACACCCAGTGCATTTTTCTTCGTCAACTCTTACAAACTCTCCTGTATCTCCAGGATAATAATCAACTTTCATTTCTATTTTCATTTTCTTCCCCTCTCATTATATAAATTTTCAAAATCCGGATCGACGTTTGCATACGGTTGAATAAGTTCTAATAAATCATATGCTTCTTGTAGCAGTTCCTTATCTTGATCCTCTACTCCTTTCATCCATTTAGTATGTATTGCGTTAGAAATAAATCCGCCGCCCATAATTACATTCTGCATCATTTTTGTGATTTCTTCATCGGATTTGCTTAGAGCTGTTTGTTTATTTACAGCACCAATATGTCGAAAAGCTTGCATAAAGAAATTACGAGCAATTAACTCTTGGTATGTTTCAGATAATTTTGCTTCTGAAAAATCATTAGCTTCAATTGCTTTTGCGACTGATTGAGCCGCATAAATTCCAGTAAAGAAAGCTTCAGGCATCCCTTCCCCTAAGAAAGGAACTACAAAACCTCCTGCTTCACCCGTTAGAATCAATCCATTTTTCACTCTTTTTTCTATAGCTTCATCATATTCTAAATGTAATCCCCAAGCTACTATTTTGCCACCTTCTAATTTTTTCTTTACTATGGGTAAATTGAGAAAATTTTCCATGTATTTATTCACATTTGGAAATTCATCATTAATTAAATTTTCGTCCATGTATCCACCAGTCCCAAGAGTAACTGTATCTTTTTTAGGGAAAAGCCAGGGCCATGTTTTATACTGAATTCCTGGTGATAAGTAATACTCAATACACTCTCCAATTCGTTCATCGATAACTTTTTGACCTAAATGAACACATATAGTCACATATAATATCATATTTTTGCCTTTTCTTTTTGGAATCAGGCCTGCTTTCCTACCTACTATAGAATTAACTCCACCTGCATCAATTACTACTTTAGAATAATACTTTTCTCCGTTATCTGTTATAACTCCTTTCACATAGTCATTCTCCTCAATTATATCTACGACTGTTGTGGATAGTTTGACCTCTGCTCCTGCTTTCTTAGCTTTTTCAGTATGCCAAGCATCGAAATGATCTCTACGAATAGAAAGAAGTAAAATCCCTTCTGAAGGGATTTCATGGAAAATTGTTGTTCGATCCTTATTGATGTGGTAAGTTCTCATTTCTCTTATTACTCTTTCAACAGGACCTTCTACTAAATAATGTAAATCAGGGATGATTAAAGCAGCTCCATTTAAACAAGTACCCGAAATATTTTTCTCTCCTGGAACTTGAGCTTTTTCGAGAAGTAAAGTCTTTAATCCTAATTCTACTGCTTTTTTAGCTGCTGCTGGGCCAGCACAGCCCGCTCCTACAACAATAACGTCATATTCATTCATCAAAATTTTTCCTCCATGAAATGAACTCTATTCAGAGTTCTAAAAAATCAATGCTTCTAATTTTCAATATTTTATAAGCTTTACTTGATAAAAATAATTTGAATAAAATAATAATGAATAAATATTCCATAGAATATTAAGAAAGCCTATAAATAGGAACTTTTATTTATATTAATAAGAATATAAAAATAAAATTTGAGGATTACAAATGGATAAAGAAAAAGTAAAAGAAGTTATTGAAAAGATTAGACCCCAATTGCAAGCAGATGGCGGTGATGTCGAAATCGTCGAAATTACCGATGATGGTATAGTTAAGGTTCGATTAATGGGTCATTGCGCTGGATGTCCTTATTCACAGCAAACATTATCTTTAGGAATTGAACGAGCTGTAAAACAATTTGTTCCTGAAGTAAAAGCTGTACAGAATGTAATGTAAAATAAATCTTTTTAATTTTTTTAAGAAACTCCTTTATTAAGATAATTTTTAATTTATTCTGAAGGTTTCCAATTAAGGGGAGACGAAAAGAAAATCCTGAAAACAGAATAAATTTTTTTTATAAGCCTTTATAGGTTTTGAAACCTAGACTGAGCCAATATACAACTGCTTCAACTAATCGGTCAGGGTACTTTTCAATATCAGATTTAGGAACACGTCTTTTCATAACATTTTCTATTAAATATGGAATATCCTCTATGTGATCAACATTCTGCTCAAAATCACTCCAAAATTGTTCTGTGTTTGTTAAAGATTCATCAAGAATATTTTTAGCCTCATTGCCATAATAGTAGCCAAAATGGTCTAAGCTTAAGGTTTCATAATCAATTTTTTTAAATTTGTTGATAGTTTTGAGGTAAGCTTCTTGATCCCATTTAGGAGGCATAAATGGAGGAACAAATACATTATCTGCAACTTTCATACCAAGTACATCCCCTACAAATAAATTATTATTTTTTTCATCAAGAAGGGCAATCTCATCATCCATATGACCATGTGCTTCAAAAACTTTCAGCGTTATTCCATCCAAATCTATGATATCGCCTTCTTTAAGGGGTGTAATCTCCTCCTCAATATTATTGAAAGGGCCAGTTTTAAAAATATCATTATAGGATTGATCTCTTAAATTCGGAATTGCGGCAGCGGATGCTAATATTTTAATTTCTTTTCCTTCTTTTTTAGCCCTCTGGCATAAAAAAGGTATTGCTTGGACATGATCCCAATGAGAGTGAGTAGCAATGATCATATCAGGGGGGAATACTCTTAGCTCTTTTAGCTGTTTGAAAGTCTTCCTAGCTTCAATATGAGTCCCGGCATCTATTAAGCATTTTTTTCCCGCTTCTATTAAATAAATAGATAGAATCTTAGGAACGCCCATCATATTGGTATCAATTAAAGTTGTATCATTATTAATTTTTCCTGGTTTTCGAATGACAGTCATTAATTCACCTTTTATATATTATAAATAAAGATTAATTAATGAATTATTTTTCTTTAGAATTTATAAACCTATTTGTTGAGTTCTTTTTTTTCTAAAGAACCTCTTTTTTTTTAATATTTTCAAAAAGTTAATTATTTTCCAATAATTATTATCTTATTAACTAACTAGGTAAGTATTTACGGAATTATGAGTGAAAACGAAAAGGAAAAACCTGAAGAAGAAGTTTCTTCTGAGGAAGAAGAGAGGAAATCAAAAA
>JAEOSD010000007.1 GCA_016840545.1 Promethearchaeota archaeon | reverse complement strand
CAAATTATAATCAATTTATCAAAAATTTCAGAAGGTTTCTATTTAATTTCATAAATCAAGAAAGAGAATATATTTTTGATGAGTTAAAAATAAATCAAGAACTAAAAACGAATCAGATATTATCCTTATTAAATTTAACAACAGAATTAGCTGGTTTAAATTTACCTTATAGTGATATTATTAATAATTTATTCTCAGAAGATATTACTCTAAAACAATTTAGGAAAAAATTTTTGGACGAAACTCATTCTCTAATTAAAAAAATTCTTACAAAAAGAGAACTTGGAACAACTAAAGTATTCAAAATAAAAAAAATGAAAAATACGCCGTTTATGAAATATTCAGATGAGATATTAAAAATTAGGAAAGAAGAATTTGAAAAATCTACAGTATATAAATCCTCAGATGAAGAAAATTTGCAATATGACATAACAAACCTTCATAAAACGTATTATGGCCAAAAACTTTCCCAAATCCTAAATTTAGGTAATAAGAATCTGGTAAATCAAGAATTTTTTAATAAGATCAATAAATTTGCGAATAAATTAAATTTAAAATTAGATATCAAAAATTCCCAAATTGCGATATAAAGATCAAATATTAATTAAGTAAATTTAGTAGTTTAAAACTTTTCTTTAATAAATTCAATTATGCTTTACACTATTTTAGAAGAATTACTTCTTTAAAAAAACGAATATATTACATTATATGCAAAGTAGCAGATCAAAATGAGATCTATCAAAACTTAAAAATAAATATATCCTCTTAAGCAAAAATTAACACAGTCTATCAATTTTATTTAAAAATAAATTTAAAATTGAATTATACTCAATTTAGGAAAAAAAGTGTAAATAATTGATGATAAAGGAGCCATTCAATAATTTTGAAAAAAATAATTCTTTTACTGAAAAATCTATAATAAAGTTTGCTTCTAATTCAAAAAATTTTAATGAAATACCCCCAATATTAGGCATTATTGTTGCAGATCAGTATGGGAATACAATTTTGGTTTTAGAATATGATTCAAAAGAAGGTTGTAATTATGGACCAATAAAGACGTATATAACAGAAGATACTAAAAATTTTTTAGAAGTTGATCTGATATCAATGTATTTTAGCTCATTTAAAGTCTTTGCAACACAAACTAATATTAAAAATTTATCTCATCTTGAAATTTATGGTTCTAATCTTAAAATTCAGCTATATTTTCTATTTGATGAATATATGATAATTTTATTTCTTAATTCTAATACAAATTTAACTTCAATAGATAAAAGCCATATCATAGGTTTTTTTGAAGAAAAACTAGAAAAATATCATTATGAGTTTAAAAATTTTAATGCTACAAGTTCTAAAAAAATTTTAAAGACTTTGGAGAGAAATGGAAAAAAATGGTTAGAAAAAATTAATAGAACTTATTTAAACACCTATGAGAATTCATATTTGAAAAAGCATGAGATTATCGAGAAATTTATGAATAAACTAAGTCCCATAATTCAAAATGATTTGTTTGAATATCTAGAAAATATTCCAGAGGATACATTAAATAATCTGTTAAAAGAAATTAAAAATAAAATACAAGATCATTTATTTGAATTTAATTTGACTTAATAAGAAGAAAAAGAGGGATTTTTACATATTCTAAGATTCTAGTTTAGAATATGCTAGCATAGGGTTATGGGCACTACTACCATTATTTTTAAATTAAACATAAAATTTTATTATATATACTCTCTTTTAGTAGATGTTGAATTATGAAACAAGAGAAATTTCATCATCCTTCAAAAGATATAATTGAAACAAAAGGCACAATTTTACATGGAAAAACAATATGTATGTGTTTAACTGGTTCAGTTGCGATAATAAATGCTCCTATAATAGCTAGAGAATTAATGCGGTTGGGTGCTGAAGTAATTACCGTACTGTCCAAGGCAGCAACCGCTTTAATAGATCCATCATTGATGCATTGGGCAACAGGTAATCCTGTTATCACTAAATTAACTGGGGAAGTGGAACATGTCCTTCTAGCAGGATATAGACCTAATGCTGCAGGAAAGGCAGATTTAATATTAGTTTGCCCAGCTACAGCAAACACAATATCAAAAATAGCTAACGGAATAGATGATACACCTGTTACAACCGTAGTTTCAACAGCCTTTGGATCCTCAATACCAATTGTTATTGTTCCAGCTATGCATGAAAGTATGTTTCATCCGATATTAGAAAAAAATATATCAACCTTAAAAAAGTACGGTATAGATATACTTGGACCAAGAATTTCTGAAGGAAAAGCCAAAATTGCGAAGCTAGATGATATAATTGACCGTGTAATTGATTTATTAATAGCTAAAAAGGATTTTGATGGATTAAAAGTATTAATCACAGCAGGTCCTACAAGAGAACCAATTGACAAAGTAAGATTTGTCTCAAATAGATCCTCAGGGCGTATGGGTATTGAATTAGCTAAAGAAGCTGCAGCAAGGGGAGCAGATGTTTTATTAATCGCAGGTGAATGTATGGTGAAAATTCCTGACTACATAAATACCACAAATGTGGAAACAACAGATGACTTTATTAACGCTGTTAAAAATGAGCTCTCCTCCAAAGATTATGATATATTCATTTCAGCGGCAGCAATTAGTGATTATAAACCTATTGAATATATCGAAGGGAAAATCTCATCTGATGAAGTTAAGGAATTGCAAGTGAACATGAGATTGACTCCAAAAATTATTGATGAAGCTAGGAGAAAGAATTATAAAGTGTATATAGTTGGATTTAAAGCAGAAACTAATGTATCTAGGACTCAATTAATAGACCGCGCTTATAATAGGTTATTAAAATCTGAAATTGAATTAATAGTTGCTAATGATATAGGTAGAGATGACATTGGATTTAGTAGTAAAGATAATGAAGTATACATAATTGATAAAGAAAAGCATATAACACATGTAGAAAAATCTACAAAAAGATATGTATCCTCAAGAATTTTGGATGTTACCTTAGAAAATTATCATAAAATAAGGAAGTAAGATTTAGTTATCCTACATTTTTAAAAATTTTGAGTATATGAAAATATTTAAATAATAATTCAATTTCTTTTCAAAATGAAAGAAAGAATGCATTTTGAATAGATAACCCAGATTATTATAATTATAGGGTTACTTTCTGATTAATTAACGAATATGTAAGTATTTATATATAATTTTAATATTAATGTATTGAAAAAATGATTGGTGAAGGAAAAAATGACATCTGAAGAGGATGGGCGGATTACACAGGGAACTATCGCTCAATTCATGAGAAAAAGAACTCAATTAGTAGGATTCGAATTCGGTTACTGGAAGCATACGGGGTTCCAGATATCCTGAACCTGTGCAAGCAATATGTAGCTGAATTTTTAGATAATGCATTAGATGCAATTGAATCATTTCAATGGAATGAATTAGAAGAGGAAGATTCTAAAATTAAATTCTCCTTGGATCAAGAATTATCATTAGAAAATCTATCTATAATTCAGGAAATAAAAGAAGATGAAGAAATTCAACCTTTAAACAATGAAGCAAAGTTAGCATTAATGCAAGAAGTAGGAATAACTGAATCAAAAGTAGAAAGTAAAGTTCTTAGTGAGGAAAAAGAAGAACAATCGGGAGAAATTGCGGATAAAACGCAATTAGAAGTCGAAGAAGAAGTACGAAGAATCATTGATGATATGAACGAACTAATTAAACCAGTTGCAGATATTGTTGATATTGAACCATTAGTAATAATTAGATTAAGAGAATATGAAGCAGCTTCTTTCCTAACTTCAGAACTAAGTCAAAAGAATATAATGAATTATACTTTCGAAATTTTTGATAACGGATTAGGTATGAGTAAAGTTGATTTACGAAAATTTGGTAAATATTTAGCATCTTCTAAAAGTGTTGAATTAAAACAAACAAGAGGCAGTCAGGGATTTGGAGCCCCAAGCGCTTTCAGTGATGCTCAAAATACAACTGGAAAACCAATTATCGCAGTATCAAAAACATCAGACATGATTTATACCACAGTATCGGAATTTTTTACTACATCTAAAAATGAAAAAAAATATTTAGTTCATCCTTCTGAGGTTGACAGTCCATTCCTTCATGGAACGTATGTAAAGTTGAATTATTTAAATGTTAAATACATAAGGGGCTATGTAGATACATATATCAAAGAGACTGCCTTAATGAACCCTCATGTTACACTTATTTTTATTGATCCTTATGGCGAAGAATTTATTTATCGAAGATTAGTATCTTCCTTCCCAAAACAACCTAAATATGCTAAACCACACCCTTCTTCAACTAATATTGGAGATTTGCAAGATTTATTAACAAAATCTGAAAATCTTACAATATCTGCCTTTTTACAGGAAAACTTCGTCAGAATTAGCCCTCGAACTGCTAAAGAGATAATAAAGATTGCAGAAAGGGATTTGCAAGATAAATCTAACCTTTTTATTCTTAACGATGGATATCTAACCAAATTAGAAAAGAAAAGCGATCCGATATATTATTTGAAGTTTGAAAAGAGAGTTTATGGAAAATCTACAAAACTAAGAGATAAACTAATAATCTATCAAGCAGCTTCTGAAGAGTTAAGGGAAAGCTATTGGAATTTAATTGCTAAATATAATATATTAAATAAAGATCTTGAGAAAATTAACAAAGAAATAAAGAAAACTAATAATAAAATTGAAAAAAGTGAGACAAGGAAAGATATTAAACAATTAGAAAAAACTATTACAAACTTAATAAAAGATATTGATATTGCTAATAAAGAGAAAGAAGGGATTAAGGTTAAACTAAATCAGATTTTTCAAGTGAATAAAAATGGATTAGTAGAATTAAAAAAAATTAAAAATAGGACAGACTTTGAAGATTTAATTAGTGAGGTTCAGTTATCAAAAAAAAGACCTACAGAATTATCAACTGAACAATTTAATTCCTTATTCCATGCATTTAAATCTATAAAATATATGGCGCCTCCAACTGATACAGCAATACCTGTAGGAGAACAAGTTTTAGAGAATACTTTAATTAAAGAGATTGGAATACAAGTTTCGGAAAATATTGATGATTTTGAAGATCCAATTGAAGAAATTGAAACAATTGATGATGAGATTATTGATTCTAAAAAAAGAGCTATTATTAGAGAAAACCCCTCTGCAAGTGATGAGATACTTAGAAATATATCAGTAGGAAAACAAGAATTAATTACATTAAATTCTAGAATATTAGCAAATATAGCAGTTCAAAATGCTAATATTGAATTGACCCAATTTAAAAAATCTAATGAAAAATTTTTAACAGACGTAAAAGAAAAGGAAGATACTGCTTATCAAGATGTATTTGATTATTTTATCGAAAATTACACTAAGGATGATGATTTTGTGTCTGCTGAAACAAGATCCCCTACAAGTGGGAAAGGATTAGCATATGTAGTTGAAGCTGGATTAGCTTATTGCAATGATGCTGCTAAATTAGATACTCCCAAGAGATCAAGGGATGTATTATCCAGGTTTGTAAATAGAACTCCAAAATTGAGAGATAGTGCTGATTGTGCAATAACTAAAGCAGTTCAATCAGTAAATTGGAAGAATTATAAACTAGATACTTATGATAATAATCTTCCAAAGGGACCAATTAAATTGTTAATTAATGTTTCTGGTCCTTATGTGCATTTAATGTTTAAATCACAGTCAAAAAACGCTTTAGCAGATGATGAAGATTTAATTAAAGAAATAAAATATTGTCTTGAAGCAATAGGTAGGAGATTACGAGTATATCTTAACAGAAAACATGCAATACATAAAAAAGAAAAGAGAGCAAGTTTAATTGAGAAATATATACCTCAATTCGTAGAAAGTCTATACAATATAGCTTCTAAAGGAGAGAGTAAATATAAGAAACAATTGAATATAGATGATTTAATAGATCTAATGAAGAATGCTATAGGAGTAAAACCAATAATGTCTATATCTAAAGAAGAAATAATCGATACAAAAGACACGACAATAGTAAAAGCTGAGGAACAAAAAATAGAAGAAAAAGAAATTAAGATCGAGAGTACAAAAGAAGTTAAAGTCGATGAAGAAAAGATCGTTTATAAGGAAACCGAAATAACACCTGCTAAAAAAATTGAAAGCGAAGTACCAGTTGCGATTAAACCTCAAAAATCAGTCAAAAAAACTCCGAAAAGTAAAAAATTAGAAGTTCCAATAATTACTACTGAAAAAATATTAACCACTTTATCTAATAAAGATTGGCAACCAATTACTCATCTCATTTTTAAACTAAAAATCCAAGATATGATGGATGCTCGTTTTTTACAGCTTAAAATGAAAGAATTAGAAAGAAAAGGTTTAGTTGAAGAAAATATAATCAAATCTAAAAAGCATTGGAAATTAAAGTGATTCTAACATGGCAAAAAAAAAAGTTGATAAAAGTTATGATTTAAAAGCTGCAAAAGAATTATATTATAAATATTTAGAAAGAGGAAAGGAAATAAAAGATTTTGAGCAACCAGTAGATACTATCAAGATAGAAGATCTAAGTAGAAATAAGATTTTAAATAGAATATATAAACTTACAGATACTATTATTAAACAAATCTATAATACTGGAAGACCATCTATTGAATTACCTTCTAGATCATCATTAAATATAATTTGGGATGAAGAAAATGACTTATTATTACTTGGTAAACAAATTATGGAAAAACAATTTCATTCACTTACAAGTGTTGCTGATATTACGCGATTAATGAGAGTTCTTGAAGTAGTAACCGAGCTACTTAATGAGGATCTTCATGCCACAAAAAGAGAAGTGTTTTATACAGATGTGAATTTATTTAGTGAACAAAAAAATAGCGATAAAAGCATTGAAGATGTTTCTACTATGTTGTATACATCAAGAAATTCTACACATATAGTCGCAGCTCCAAGAGGTTCATGTGTGGGGAGACTAAGAATAAGAGACAGAACTGATATTATAGATCTTGAGGCCCAAGGAAGTGGTGGATGGACTATATCACCGTTTCTGGATCAAATTGAAATTATTGAATCTGATGCTGAATTAATCTTAGTTATTGAGAAAAATGCTGCTATGATGAGACTTGCAGAAGATAGATTTTGGCGGAAATATCCTTGCATTTTACTTACTGCTCAAGGAGTAGGAAATGTAGCTACCCGTATGTTTTTAAAAAGACTAAATAAAGAATTAAATTTGCCTACTTTTACTTTAGTTGACAGTGATCCTTATGGACATTATATTCACTCTGTTTATCTAAGAGGTTCAAAAAGATTAAGTTATGAATCACCTTTCCTTGCTACACCAAATATAAAGCTTTTAGGTGTTTTAACAAGAGATTTGGATAAATATCAAATTCCTAAAGCTGCAAGAATTAGGATGAATAAACAGGATGAAAAGCGTACAAAAGACTTATTGAAAGAAGATTTTGTAAAAAAGAATAAAGCTTGGGAAACAGATTTACAACTTGCTATAAAATTAAGAGAGAAAGCAGAAATCCAAGCTTTTGCAACGCATGGGTTCAAATTTTTAACAGATGAATACTTACCAGAAAAACTAACCACAGGTGATTGGATATAAAATTATTTCATAAAAAAGATGGTGGAGTAATTCAGTTAATAGACAAGGAAAAAATGAAAAACTGGCCAGTAGAATTACCCCTTATATTTATAGAATACATTAGAGAGAAAAAATTAGATAGATATGAAGATAATACAATTAAGAAAGATATAGAGAGTTATCTTGATGAGATCATGAAGGAAATTGCAATTCCACGTTTAATCGGTGTATTAGATAGCGAAAATGACGAAGAAATAATTCTCTCTCTTACTCGAATATTAGATGTAGCAAAAAAAAATATTGAAATGGTTAAACCTATTCAGAAGTATCTTGTTGATCTTCAAAAAAGTAAAAACAATAAAGTAGTAGAATTATCAAAAAACATATCAGAAATGTTTGTGAAAGCTGAGAGGAGAAAAGAATTAGCAAGAAAAAGAAAAATAATGCGGCAGAAGGAAAAAGAATTTTTAGATGGAAAAATTACTGCTCAAGATTATGCAAAAATTAGAAAAGAATATCTACTTTTAAAAGAATAGTATGATTTTAGATGAATTGGGAAACTGAAAAAGAAAAATTCTATGATTTTATTATTGAAAATAAAGTAATCGGATTTTATAAGGAACCAGTTCTGTTAAAATCTGGCAGAGAGTCTCCATTTTATGTTAATTGGAGAAATATTTCTGAGGACGTTTATTTAACCGATAAATTAACCGATTATTTATTATCGTACATAAAATATTTACAATTGGTTCCTGATTGTTTTTTTGGTGTACCTGAAGGAGCTACTAAATTAGGTATTATCACGCAATTTAAGTGGGCAAGAAAAAATCGAAATTATAAACCAGGAATTTTTAAATTGTCAATGGGCAGAGGAAGACCAAAAAATCATGGAGAAATAAAAGATAGATTTTATTTAGGAATACCTAATGGTAAAGTTGTAATTCTTGAAGATGTCACTACTACTGGAGGTTCATTAATCCAATGCATCGAAGATTTACAAAAACTTAATGTAAATGTAATTTCTGCTATTGGATTAACGAATAGAAACGAAATAAGAGATGATGGAAAAACCGTTGAGCAATTAGTTAGTGAAAAAGGAGTAAAATATTTTGCATTGAGTAATATCATCGAAATCCTACCTAAGTTAAATCCAAATAAAGAAATTGCATTATTAATAGAAAATTACTTTAAAAAATTTGGAGTAAGGCAAATAGAACTATAAATTTTTGATTGACTCTTTTTTAATTTATTGATAAGAAAAATGCTCTCCAGGCTTTAATAATAGCATATAGTCTTCTATATAATAATTTCTCCGCATAACTCAGTCTTTTTTCATCATCTAAAGATAATTCTGCTTTAGATAATCTAAGTAATTTTAATAATCTGCTATCAATGATATTTGTAGTGTAAGAATTGTATCTATCTAAATCAACCTTAGGTTTATGGTTGCGTTTAACGTCAATTTCCATAAAATGTTTAAACTCTTTAACTCTGTTCAAAAAGTAGATGTTTAATTGATGGATTAATTTTTGATCATCACGTTCGTTTATAGCATACCTCTGAACATCAATATTGTCACACTTTTCACTAGAATTAAGTTTTAAAACCTCATTTTGAATAAATGGTAATGCTAAAAAGTATTTTAATTTGTATTTATTTCCTTTCTCAAATGGACCATATTGTTCTCCTAATAAGGAAAACCCTCCATGGTTTTTTAAACATTCAGTAATAATTTCTTCATTTTTAAATACAAAATTAACTCTATTTAAATTTAAAGATAACTCTTCCTCAATTTTTTTCAAATTTTACCACACTATAATTTAAAAATTAAAATACTTTAATATATTAAAAAAAATGAACCACTATTGAAATTAAATGTTATTTATTAATAAATAAAAATTAGATTCTGTGGAAAATTTGCTTGTTGAATCAATTTTAGTTGTAATTTTTATAATAATCTTTATTTTTGGTTTTTTTATTATATATAAACAAGTTGCTTTAGTAAAAAAAGGAGAATTTAACACAAAAGATCGTCTTCAATGTATTATTTATGGTGTTATTTTCTGCTTGGCGGCTATGATTGTTATTTCTATGGGAGTTATATTTACTATTGAAACAGTTAACCCCCTTATTTTATTAATTCCTTTTATTATTTGCCTAATCTACATTTCTGTTTATCCGTTAATAGATTTTTTATTTATTGCCTTAAGCAAAGAATCTGATGAGGGTCTTACACCTTTTCATAAATTCATTAGCAAATACTTTATCAACATATCAAACAATAAATTAATTTCATTCTTTATGGCTCTATTGTTATATTCTTTGTTTGTTATACCTCCCCTTTTATTAAGCATGTTAGGATTACCTTTTTTATTGATCTGGATATTCTGGATGCTAGTTTACCCATTATTAATATTAGTGCTCTATGGAACAAAAGGTTATATTGCTGGAATTTCAAATGAATATTATCATATCCCAGAGATAAAAAGATCTCTATTTTTAAATTTTGAAAATAGTAAACGTGGTATGAAACAGTTTGTATCTTTTCCTAGACCATATATTATTTTAGGATTCATGATATTTGTATTCGTATGGGCTTGGATATCTCTAATTCAAACAATAAGTTTTTTCTTCACTGGTAAACTCGCTATATCCACAATGTCTTCATATTTTGTATATATTACATTATTTTTTGGAATCATTGGATATTTTACACGATTTTGGGGAAGAAAAATTAAATATCGTGGTATCGATATTTATTTTGCTGCGTATTTAATGGCTGCGATTGGTTTAAATGTATTTGTCAATTTTATATTAGTAAATATTACTACCTTAGCTAACACGTTAAATTTTTGGACCTTAACTCAAGAAATTGAACCTAATTATTTGTTATATGCATGGCCTTCAGTAATCGAAGAAATCATTCTAATAATTTTTACAACCTTTTATTTAGTATCAAGAAAAAATAAATTCAAATTTAATATTAGGTATTCTAAAATTACTAAATGCGGTCAAAGTTTTGACCCTATCCCTCTTTTTCATTTTATAAAAAATAAAAATCCAGAATTGAGAAAATATGCTGAGAGTACATTAATTCTTATGTTTGAGCGAATCCCATTAAAATATGAAATTTCTCCTAATGAATGGAGATTCAAAAATTTACTAATTGATGGCTTGTGTGATCCCAATATTAATTCAAGAAGAGTATGCTATAAAGTATTAAATCAATTGGAAGAAGATATTCCAGAAACAATCCTTCCTTGGATAACAGAGGGTTTAGACTCCCCAAATTATGATAAAGTCCTTCCTTTTGCGAGATCTCTATTAAATACCAATATCGAATTATTACAAAAAATCCCAAAAAAATTAATTTTTAGCTTAATAAATGATTTCGAGTGGAGATTAAAATTAATCGGATTAAAATTAATTTCAAAACTAATTCAACAAGAAGAAGAATTAATTCTAAAACTTGATATGAAAAAGCTGATAAATGATCCAGATAATCAAGTACAGATTGAAATTTTTAATGTTTTAGAAGAATCTGGGTTTCCCATTCCAATTAATATCATATTGAATAAATTAAATCATCCTCATAGAGAAATAAGAGCCGCTGCTATTCGCAATCTTAAAAATATTTCTTTAGACAATATTAATTTAGAATTAATTTCTCAAATTCTTCCCTTTATAAATGATCCAACTGCAAATGTTAGAGCTTCAGTTTTTGAAATTTTGGCAAAAATAGGGAATTTTAAGAAATTTTCAATTCCAATCACACCACTCTTTGAGGGATTGGTTGATTTTGATGAAAATGTAAGAATTTCAGCAGCTCAAGCACTTAGAAAATATTTTGATGAAAACCCTAAAGCTTTAAATATAGATATGATTATAAATAAAGTTGATCCAAGCAACACTAAAATTTTATTAAGTGTATTAAAACTTCTTGGCGATTTATGGGAAAAAAATCCGGAAAAAGTTTTAAGCATCCTCCTAATTTTCATAAAGTTTGAAGATAATGATCTGAAAAATGAAATCTCAAAGATTCTTATAACAAAATATCCTAAAACTCCAGATTTAATTTTTGAAAATCTAATAAAAATAAAAGATGAATCGAAATTTATATCAAAAGGGATTATTTCAAGCACCATAATTGAAATAGTTAGACAGAATCCAGATACCTTAATCCCAAAGCTACTGAAGTTCATTCACAGTGATAATGATGATATAATATTAAATTCAATTGTTTCATTAGAAGGTCTAGTTGATGATTATCTTTATAATATAGATAAAAAGGTAATTCTTTCAATATTTCAAGAACCTTACAATATCAATGCTAAAAAGGAGGGATCTCAATTAATTTCAAAGATCGCGAAAAAAGATCCAATCTACTTAAAGCCAGTAATAAATGAATTATTCCAGTTGCAATATAAACAGGATTTATCAGTAAGAGTTATTTTAACAAAATCATTATTAGAAATTGCTAAAAAAGAACCTGATTTAATACCTGTGAGTACTATTATAAATTTATATTCAGATAAAGATTCATTTATCCGAGAAACAAGTGTTAAAATATTAGGATTTATTGGGTATAAAGTGCCTTTAGAAGCTGTGAATATTTTATTAAACAAGGCATTAATTGATGAAGAATGGATAGTACGAGATGCAGCTGTCTCAAGTTTAGGAAATATTATTCAAAAAGTTGATGACAAACGACAAATTATTGACGAGTTAGTTCTATTAATGAATGATAAAAATAATTGGGTCCGGAATTCCTCAATGAATTTAATTGCTTCAATAAAAAATATTGATCCCTCAATAATTCCAATTGAAAAAGTATTAGGAAATCTAAATCATGAAGATTCTAAAGTTAGACAAGGAGCTGCTAATTTACTAAAAATATACGATTTTAATATTATCGATGACAATTTTGAAAAAGTTTTAATTCTGTTAGGTGATGAATCTGATGATGTAAGAAGATCGATAATAAATACTATGATTCAAATCATCCAAAAGGTTGGATTATCTAAAATTTTATCTAGATTATTGAAAAATCTCAGTGATTCTGGTTCTTTAACTACACAACAATCTATTGCCTTAATTTTAGGAAGAACAGCTAAATATGAAGATGAAAAAATAAAGAAGAGAATCATTGCTTTATTAAAGGTAAGATGTGAGATGTCGCAAGATCCTATAATATGCGAAATACTAGCAAAACTTAAAGAAACTTAAAAATTTTCCTTAATTGAAAATATAAATAAATCTATATTTTACTAAACTATATCTCTCTCTTTATTTTTTTCTAAAAAATTTTATTTGCAGTTTAATAAGCTTAAATCGTTAATATAACAAATTAAAATATCATTAAAAATAATTTGGGTATATTAACGTAAAAATTAAGGTGAATTTTCTTGGCTATACCTTCAACTAGTCCCAGTATTCCTATTCATCAAGTTCAGCGATTTGAGGATTTTATAAGGTTATTCGAAGATAGACCAGGAGTATATAAGTATCAGGACCAAATTATTGATATTATATCTAAAGGTGGTAATACTCTAATCATATTATATGAGGATTTATTGGCTTTTGACTCTCAAATTGCTGAAATGCTTAAAAAAGATCCTGAATTGTTGCTAGAAGATGCTGCTGAAGCTTTTGAAAATATTATGAAATTTCAAGGAGGAGGTAAAACAAGTCAGGAATTTTACGTTAGGATTACCACAAAAGATGAAAACAGTCCATTAATTTTACCTTTAAGAGGACTGAGAGCGAAAAATATTGATACATTAGTATGTTTCAATGGAATTGTAGTTAGAAGTTCAACAATAAGACCAAAGTTAGTGAAAGCAACTTTTGAATGTACAATATGTGGCTCTCAGTTTGAAGTGATTCAACTTACATCAAAAATAAAGTGGCCAAAATTCTGTATTAACAAAAGATGTAAGGCTAAGGCACAATCAGATTTTAGATTAATATCTAAAAATTCTTCATTTATAGATTGGCAAAGTATTATGATACAAGAAATCCCTGAAGATTTACCCCCTGGTAGAATTCCTAGATCTAATCAAGCAATTTTAATACAAGAATTAGTGGATTTTGTAAAACCAGGAGATAGGGTAAAAATTATTGGCATTTTCAAATCTGTTATAGCCCAATCGATTAAAAACATAAATAGTACTTTATTTAAAACCTTCATTGAAGTAAATTTTATCGATTCAGAAGATAAAACAGAAGACATCATAGAACTATCAAAAGAAGATCTAAAAGAAATTAAAAATTTATCAAAAGAGCCAATGATCCAAAGAAAAATTGCTCGATCCATTGCTCCTACGATTTATGGAAGGGATGAACTTAAAATGGCATGTGCTTTAAGTTTATTTGCAGGTACTAGAAAACAGAGGCCTGACGGTAGTTATAAGAGAGGAGAAATACATGTGTTATTTGTAGGAGATCCCGGGACTGGCAAAAGTGAAATCCTCAAAAGCGCAATTGATATATCACCGCGAGGTCTTTACACATCTGGGAAAGGATCTACGGCCGTTGGCTTAACGGCAGCGGTTATTAAAGATTCTGATACAGGACAAATGAACCTTGAAGCAGGTGCAGTTGTATTAGCCAATGGTGGTGTTGCAGCTATTGATGAATTCGATAAGATGAATCCTGCTGATAGATCTGCTCTACATGAACAGATGGAACAACAAACTGTTAGTATAGCTAAGGCTGGTATTGTAGCAACATTAAAAGCACAAACAGCAATTATTGCAGCAGCAAATCCTCGATCAGGAAGATATGACCGATATAAAACTCCAACTCAAAATATCTATTTACCACCCTCTCTATTATCACGATTTGATCTAATTTTTGTAGTTATTGACAGACCAAATCCTACTGAGGATGCTCAAATGGCTGAATTCATACTTCAGAATTCTATGATTAGTGCAAATCAAACAATTACAGATGAAAATAATAAAATCTCTCCGATATCGGGAGATTTCTTAAAAAAATATATTAAACATGCTAGGAAAACTTGTCATCCTTTAATAACAGAAGAAGCTAAAGAACAGATAAAAGAATTTTATTTAGATTTAAGAGGCCAATATGAAAGTGAGGATGCTGTTGTATCAATCTTAGCAAGAAATTTAGATGCACTTGTCAGATTAAGTGAAGCTTATGCTAAAATGGCCTTAAGGAGTAAGGTACTTAAGGAAGATGTAGATGAAGTTATAAAACTGTTTAAAAGATATTTAAAAGATACGGGTTATGATGAGACAACTGGAAAAATAGATATGGATAGAATTTTAGTGGGTCAATCTAGGAGTTCAATTAATAAACTTGATAAATTGTTAAATAGATTAAAAGAAATATTTGAAGAAAATAATTGGAAATCAATGGAGAAGAAAGCTATAATTCAAATTCTTGATGTAGAAGAGGATTTAGATGAAAAATGGATTAATGATGCTCTTGAAGAATTAATAAAAGAAGGAACTCTATATGAACCAAGAAATAATTTTATAAAGTTTACAAATAAGGAAGACTAAATAGAACTTAATTCCTAATTAAATATTCATTAAATTTTATTATTAATCGATTTTTTACTTAAATGAGAAGACTATTTGTTTATTTTAATAAAGCTTTTATTATGCTAATTCAAATAATTTTAATGTAATTATGAAAAAAAAGAGATGATTATTGATTAAAGCCGCTGTTTTTGAGGATATTCAAAGAATTATTTATAAAGAGGATTATCCTAAACCCACTGCAGGAAAAGATGAAGTAATTGTAAAAGTTCATTATTGTGGGATATGCGGAAGCGATATTACAAATTATAAATTAAAATTATACCAAGTTCCACTAATTATGGGTCATGAGTTTTCAGGTGAAGTTGTTGAAATAGGAGAAAATGTCTTAGGAGTAAAAATTGGTGAAGAAGTATGTGGAATAAACGTTGCTCTTGATTTAAGCCAAAGAAAGTTAAGTGGAATGGGCATCTTTGAAGATGGTGGTTTTGCAGAATATGCAAAAGTACCAGTTGAATATTTATTTCATATACCAAGAAATATTTCAACAAAAGAAGCTGTGATGATTGAATCATTTGCTAATGCAGTAAGAGGTACGAGATTATCTAATATCGAAGATAACCAAAATATATTTGTAATAGGTGGAGGAAATATTGGATTGTGTTTTTTAAAATATTTAATGCGTGAAAAAGATCCAAATTATCTTGTAATTATTGAACCTCATCAATTTTTAAGAGAAAAATCGCTACAATTTGGAGCAACAGATGCGTTTCCTCCTAGTGTAGCAAAAATCAAGAAATTTATCAAATCCGATGGATTACCTTCTTTCATTTTTGATTGCGCTGGTAATGAAAAGTCAATACTTATGGCAATAAATTTAATAAGAAAAGGAGGGACAATTCTCATCGAGGGCCTTTATAAAGGAACAGTATCCTTTCCCATGTCTATAATAAATTCGAAAGAAATTTGTATTAAAGGTTGTATAAGTCATGATAGAGAAGATATTTTAAATTCAATCGATTTTTTTGCTAAGAAAAAAGTTAACGCTGATGATTATATCTCCAAAATTATATCATTAAAAGATATGCAAGACACATTTAAAATGATTTTAACTCCTGGAGAAAGAAAATTTATAAAAATTATAGTCAAAATCGATTAATAGAATAAAGTTTTCTATTCTAAATTATATTAAAAATTAATGTGAGAATTTTAAAGATAATTCTGATATCAATTTGAATGATTCTTCAACATGTTCTCCATTTTTTGCTGAAGTATATATTATTGAATTAGCATTTATTTTATTGCTAATTTCCTCAATCTCTGTTTTTGAAATATCAGGGTTAAGATCATTTTTGTTAGCTAGTAAAATAATTGGGATACCACTGCAATTTTTTTTCAAATCTGGTATCCAAAATTTAGTAATTTGATAAAAAGTATTCTTTCTTGTAAGATCTCCAACAATTAAAGCTCCATCCGAACCATTATAATATAAATGTCTCATTTTCACCCAACGTTCCTGACCTGCTATATCCCAAATATTAAGTGATATCTCCTCATCAGAATCCGATACTATTTTCTTGATAAATAAATTTGTCCCTATAGATGCTTTGTAATCTCTGGAGAATTGCCTTGATACAAACCTCTTTACTAAACTCGTTTTTCCAACCCCAGAATCTCCAATAATTATGATCTTTAAATTGTATGTTCGATAAACCATTGTTATTTTCAAATTTTCTTAATAGTTATTATTATGTAATAATACATAATAGATTTAAAATAAAAATATGTAAGTATTAAATAAATTAAAACCTAAAATTAAACTAAAAGAAGATTATTAAACTTATTAGAGGAAATATTAATGACAACTGGAATAGTATATGATGACATTTATCTACAACATAGGATAGGCACGCACGTCGAGAGTCATGAAAGACTTATTGTAATAATGGATCTTTTAAATGAAAAAAAAGTATTAGAAGATCCAGATTTTAAATTAATAAAACCTAGAAAAGCAACTTTAGAACAGATAAAATATGTCCATAGAGAAGGGTTAATTAAAGAAATTCAATCTGTTTGTGAATTAGCTGAAAAAACCGGTCGAATCCAACATATTGATATGGATACAGACGCATCACCAATGACATATGAAGCCTCATTATATTCCGTTGGAGGAAATTTACAAGCTGCGGATGAAATTCTGAATGGAAATTGCAAAAATGCATTTGCATTAGTGAGGCCTCCCGGTCATCATTCTAATTCGCATAAGTTTTCAGGATTTTGCATATTCAATAATATTGCTATTACCGCAGAATATCTTTTTAGAGAGAAAAACATTAAAAGAATTGCTATTATTGATTGGGACTGTCATCACGGTAATGGTACTCAAGATATATTTTTCAATGGATCAAAATCTGATGGAGAATTAGTAATTTTTAACTCTCATCAGGATGGGAGGACTCTTTATCCTGGAAGTGGATTTATTGGTGAAATAGGTACAGGAAAAGGAAAAGGTAAAATAATTAATTATCCCATGCCTCCTAGGGCTGCTGATGATGTAATTTCTCTTTATTTCGACGAAATAATCGCGCCCATTTGTAATGAATTTAAGCCTGAATTTATTCTCATATCAGCAGGCTTCGATACACATTGGACAGATGAATTAACAATGATGGGATGGACTTATCAAGCACCAGCAAATTACTTAAAAAAAATTAAAACAATTGCTAAGGAATTTGCAAATGATCGTATTCTAATTACATTGGAGGGAGGCTACGAGCTTGATAAACAAGCGAAAGCTGTTTATAATTGTTTACAAGTTCTTAATGATAAGTATGATCAATTAATTGAGGAGAAACCTAAAAAATCAGATAAAGAACTTTTAGATTATATGAATAATAAATTAATACCGAAATTAAAGGAGATACTAAGTCCTTATTGGAAGTGCTTCTAATTTCTTTAAATTATTACTCTTTTTCTTTAACTTTTGTGCGATAATTTATAAAGTTAGTTCACTATTAAAGTTACAAATTAGATCATTTTTTATAAATAATAAAAAAGGTGATTATAATTTCATACGAATATGATAGAGAAGACGAAGAAAAACCAAAAAAACCCTCACCCCCTCCATTAAGACCTCCTTCTATGCCCCCACCTACCGTCCCGCCACAATCTATACCACCAACAAGCCCTCCACCACCTACACCTGCTCCTTCATACCCAACATATGAACCTGAACCATCATTTCCAAGTGGGCCATCACAAGCAGAATATAATGCAGCAATGAGTCAAGTTCAAGAAAGAGAAGCACGTCTCAGGGATTTAGAAAATCAACTCCAAAGTGTTAATACTCAATTTGCTAACTTAAATGCACAAGTTCATGAAAAGGATCATCAAATAAACCAATTAACTTCTAAAGTCCAAAATCTTCAAGCTACTATAGAAACCTATCAAAATCAAATTAACCAAATAAATAATGAAAAAGCACAATTGCAAGCACAATTACCACAGCTACAAGGTCAGCTCCAGCGAGTTCAACAAGAAAACATGAATTTACAGCAACAAATTGGTCCCCTTCAATCACAAATTAATAAATTGCAGGAAGAATTAACCTATAAAGAAAGGAGGATTCAGGAATTAAAAGAACCCAAACCAGTTATGCCATCTAGTTTAGCACAAGGAATTACCTCTCAAACATCAACCTTTGGAAGTAGTCCTTCTTTTGGAACATCTACCGCCCCAATATCTACTCCTTCCCAGGATCTAGGAGTTGAACTTGGAGGTTCAAGGAGAATTTGCCCAAATTGTGGTGCATCTGGTTTTGCTATTAAGGAAGTTGAAGATAAAACCAAGATAATCAGTTACATACCAAAACCACAATATGCAAAGAAAAATGTCTGTACTAAATGTGGATTTGAATTTTAAAGCAGTGATTTGTTAATTTTCAACGAAAATTCCTACGAAATTGCACTAGGGTGCATTAATTATTGTCTTAAATCTTCAATAATTCTTATTTCTCAGTCTATTATTAATATCATTAGAGACAGTTTTAAAATAAGTTTAAAAACTCATTTATAGATATTTCATATCATAATAATTCATAAGGAAAATTATTTATATAATAATTTTAATTAATATTGCAAATTTAATTTAGTAAATGTTAAGGGAATATTTGATTATATATGTCAGAATTTCGTGAAGATTTATTAATTTCACCTATTAATAAAAAGCGAGTAATTGGGATATTTCTTGTTACTATCTTGCTAATTTCCCTATTTGCTTTTTCTGTACTTCTTTATAGTTTACTTTTTGGTAGTCAAAGACCCTTTCCTAGCGACCAATTATCAGAAGCAGAATATGAGGAGGGGAATCCGGTATTCATTCCCATACCCTTTAATTGGTCTGATATTTTTGATAATTTAAATTTATCTCAAGATCAATTGCAAGACTTATTAGACTCACTACAAGATATGTTTGATGGTGATATTGACGATTTAGATTTAGGAAATTTTTCACAAAGCATTTTAGGCTTATTAGCTTCTGAAATTGAAGTATTTAGAGTTTTTTATTATAGTGATTTCAATGCAATGACAAATAAATTATGGAAATATGAATGTTTTGATGAATATACTGGAGATGGATGGCACTCAACTGCGTCCACTCAAAATTATAATTTTTATTCTTATAACGATTGGCTTACTTATCATTCTGATAAGGATTTACTGAAAATAAAAATGCCATTAACTCCTACCTTAGGAATAAATTCTATGGTCGCCCCTACTCTTTTTCCAAATCCATATGTTATTGATGGTTCAGTTTCTGCTCCCAATATGGTACTAACAGCACCAGATGATCCTAAATTTTATAAAGATGATTTTAATAGTACTACAATGGATTTAACTTTTATAAGTGAAGCTGATGTAAACATGAGTTATTACATGTTTGGCCTAAACCTACCCTCGAATGATGATATCAATAATAGTGCGGTAGGAGCAATATATACTCCTCCGGTAATTCAAAATCGGTATTTACAATTACCTCTGGCTTTAGATGCTTATCTAACAAACAATTATTTTGTCAATGACACCTTAGTAATATTAAATAATACCATAAATGAATATGACAATGCCTTTGTAGTAGCTAATAAGATCAGAAATCATCTTCAAACCTATTTTACGTTTCCAATTGATCCCAACTCTTATAATCCTGCTCCGCCTGGTAGAGATGCTGTTGACTGGTTTTGTGAGACTAAGCAAGGTGTTTGGTCTGATTTTGCATCTGCCTTCAGTGTGTTTTGCCGAATTTTTGGAGTGGCAAGTCGATTTGTTGATGGATTTAATAGTTTTGGTATTCAAGAAATTTCTGATCCAATTGAAGGCGCCAATGGTTTTGCAATTAAGTATAAAAATTTATACAATTGGGCAGAAATTTATGTGCCATCAGATTATTTTGGAAATGGTCAATGGGTACAAATGGATATCATATTTGACAGCTTTGGAACTGGTGGAAGCCCAGTAACAGGAGGAGATTATAATATTTCCGTTTATACTGATCGCCCCTTTCCTGCAGTTTATTATCGATTACCAGAGACTGCGAATATAACTGCTTATTTGAGTTCCTCTACCGAACCTATAGATAATATAGGAATTACTTTCAGAGATCTAAGTACTGGGGAACTTCTTGGTAATGACTATACAGATCCTAATGGACAATCTTCAATCTTGATTAACATAAATGATTCAAAAGTAGTTGGGCATCATCTAATAGAAGCAAGAGTAAATCCTGTCATAGTAAACTATACTCTCTTTACTATTGCTGGAGATATTCAAGTAAATCTAACTTTAGTAACTCCAACAATGGTAAATCGTTCTGATACAGCACCAGATATTACAAATGTGCAGGGTTATTTATATGATCCAGTAGCAAATAAAAGAGTTAAGGATGCTGAGGTAAATTTTAAATTACTCCAAATTGGTACTAATAATGAAATCTTTAATGCGTTTATACCTTCAACCCAATTTACTGATCCGAATGGCGAATTTAACGAAATTTTAAATATCAATCCTAGTGTACCAGCAGGTCAATATGAAATAAGGGTTGATTTTAATGGAACATGGATGTTACCCATATTTTATGTCCCTTTTACTAGTATCGTTCCTATTACGAATTCTAGCCAACGACGGGAATTTAATATAACAAAAGTATTATCCTTATTATTTTATATAAATAGTTATCCTGCGAATGATCCAAATAATCCACTTGTTTTTAGAAATGATCCTCTTATTCTTAATGCAATTGTCATGCTTGAGAATGTAGGACCAGTTCAAGGAAAAAGGGTCTTCTTTCATGATTGGACAAGAGGTGGCATCGAATTAGGAAGTGCTATTTCAGATGTGACTGGATCTGCTTCAATTACTATCCCAGCGAATAATAGCTTCACAGCGGGTCCAAATCTATTGTACGCAAGGCATAATCTACAAGAAAATTATTCCTATTTTATTTTAAACGAAGAACCAACAATAAATATTTTTTCTGGTCCCGTCCCAAGGGAAATTAATCGTACTGGTTCAGGAGCTACAAACACCTGGTTCAACATTGAAGGAGAAATTCTTGATGCGACAAATCTTAATCCGTTAGGTGATTGTATATTAAGATTAAGACTCTTCAGTTTAGGTGGATCAGATTATTCTTCCAACTTGCTTCCTAGTGAGTCCTTCTATACTGATTTTAATGGATATTTTAATTTAAACTTTGAAGTAGACTCAAATACTCCAATAGGGAACTATACCTTAAGATTAGATTTTAATGGAACGATGGATCGAAATTGGGTTCCAATGTATCCATATTTCTTTAATTTACCAATATTAAGTACATCTTCCAACTTTGCACATGAATTATTAATTTCCACTCCTGCTACATTATCATTTAACTTTTGGATAAATGGGACTACTTCAGATAATTATAATCAACCTATAATTAATTATAATGATCATCTTGACCTCTCAGTTAATTTAACTTGGGGAGGTGCACCAATAGGAGATGGAGAACTCATAGAGTTTTATGATGTTACACAAGACAGGTTAATAGACGCGGTATCTACAAGCTCTGGGTTTGCTCAAACGTTATATATCACAGATTTCTCTACTATTGCAGGACCCCATCAAATATGTGCAAGGTGGGGTTCATATTATAATTTTTCTTACTTTATATTGAATGAGCAAATAATAGTTGATTTCGAAAGTGGTCCTGTACCTCGTGAAATTAGTAGAGGTCAAACAAGTTTCAATTTACATGGATATGTAAATGATTCTTTAAATCATTCCCCTATAAAATATGCAGAAATTTCTGTCCATCTTTATTATGGTTCTACTGAAGTTTTCGGTTATTTAATTCACGAAAGCGGTTCCTTACAGCTGGATAATACTGGTGAATTTGATCTATATTATTCAGTTTCAGGCTCAACACCAGAACAAAACTATACAATTAAGGTAGAGTTCAATGGAATTTTCTTATATTCCTATCCCCCGAGTAATAATCCGCACGATTTTTATTTATTTCTCCCTAATTTTTACGATATTGTAAATGCTTCTCATGAGCTAAAAGTTATTGATCCAGATAATCTAGACATTTACTTATCAGTTGAGGGAAATCCAACTTTACCATTTTATGACAACGGTAAACCTCCTGAAACATATTACTTTGGTCAACAAGCACATTTTCAAGTTCAAATTGTTCATGCTGAATCAAAAATTGGGAGATCAGTTACAATGTATGATGATTATTCAGGTTCTCCAATACAATCTTATATATTTACTAGTGATACAGGATTTGTGCAATTTAATGTTTCTACTAATAACCTCCATGCAGGATTAAATAGAATTCGAGTAAATTATCATACTTTTCCTACATTCAATATTACTTATGTTGTGGTAAACGAAACTTTCACAATATCGCCAAACGCTAAAGACTCTGTTTTAAGGAATTTTGATAATTTTGATGTAAATACTTACGTTCGAGATGGGACGATTAACTTAAATGGTTTAGAAATTACCATATTACTTTTAGATAATACGTTTTCTGACGTTTCTTTTTATCTAAATCTTGCTGGACCTCAAACTATAACAGTATATAATGGATATTATCAATTTAACATTAATTCAATACTCTTAAATTGTCCTGAAGGACAATATTATCTAAGAATCGATTTTTATGGTAATCTTTTTGATGCAGGAATTAGTTTATTTAATTATATGGCCTATGAAATTAGCTCACCTATTCCTATAAATGTTAGTGCTGGAACTACGCTTTCAGGAAATTATGATACTAGAGTAGTTAAAGATCAGTTTTATGAAGGAGATGATCTTTATGCTTATGGTTATTTAAGATGGGATAACGGTACTGAAATTGCATTTAAGAACGTTACTGTGACTATTCGTGATAATTTAGGATTTATTATTACTAGTAAAATAGGTTCTACAGATATTAATGGATTCTTTAATATTACAATCGTGATTGGAGCTGCTTGGCCAGATGATGCAGAAGTATGGGTGAGTTTTTACCCAGAAGATAATTTTACTGCTCCAAGATATTATTTTATAAAATCAAGTGAACAACAGTTATTTAGACCTTAAATACAAAATTTATTATAACAATGAATAAAATTTTTAGAAACAAATTAAAAATTGGAAAATTAGGGAAAAAAAAGATACAATTAGCTTTAGGTTTATTTTTTTCAATTCTATTTTTATTTAGTTTAAATTACATTAAAACTAACATAACTTATATTGACAATAAAAATCTTAAAAAGTCAGGGATATGGGCAACTTTAGATTTAATTGACATTTACAATGTGAATAATTCCCGACATCCTCATAATAACTTAATACAGATTTATGGTAGATTATATAATAGGATATGGGATGATGGTAAACAAGGATATACAGTGGCCTTAAAAATTGATGGAATATTATACCCAGGAATAAATGATGATACAGATTTAAATGGATATTTCCAAATTAATTATAATGTTACTCCTTCTCTTGATGTTTATATCAGTCATACAATCGAAGCTGAAGTTACTGACTCTACTCCAGACAACGTAGAGTACCGTACTTATTTACTAATTTTTGTAAATACTACTTCTTATTTTGATGTGCAGGATCCTTTCTCTGCCTCTTTACATGGTGAATTTTTTAATTTTGATGGTTACTTAAACTTTCAAAACGGAATGGGCATCTCTAATGCCTTTGTTAACTATTATTGGTATTATGGTCTCAATATTATAGATTCGGGCTCGTTTTTCACAAATGGGTTTGGTGAAATCCCAAAAGACTTTATTTTTGTCCCATTTGTTCCAGAAGATGATCTAACTCTAAAGCTGAACTATTCTGATCCTCCATTTGTAGGTTATTCAGAAGCAGTAATTGTTAATACTAAGATTTTTTCAGATATTTCTTGCTTATGGAATTTACCCTCTACTATTACTGAAAATAGCAATTTAAATATTGCTGGGCAATTAGTATCCAGCACAAATCCCTCCGTTTTAATTAGTAATAGAGATATAGATATATATTATAATGGATCTTTTATTGGAACAGATAGAACAGATAGTAATGGAGATTTCTCTTACGTATTTCCCCTCCCTACAGGAATAGGACTTTCTAGTTTAAGAATTGTACTAATTGGGAGTGGCTTAGAAACAACTCAATATATTGATGTTGAAGCCCAGCAACCAAGTGGACCTTCAACCCCAGGTGAAACCCCTTTCTTTATGTTTCTAGCAATTTTTTTACCTGTATTAGCTGTTATTATTGCAGGATTATCTTTTTATGGTTATCGTTATTATAAAAAACAAGATAAACTTTCAAGGGTTGTTAATCTTCCTCTTGAGAGTAAAATAATTAATCTTAAAATTTTAAAAGATTCTGGAAGATTAGAAGAATCTTTATCTTATCTTTTTAATGCAATTTATATGGATTTAGTAAATGCTAAATTTGGAAGAACAAGAGATGTAAAAGAGACAATAAGAGATTTTGCGATAATAAGCGTAAAAGATTTAAAATTAAATCCTACGACTATTTATCCTTTTATTCAAAAAATTGAAGAAATTATTTATGCAAAACCATTTCAAATATCTGATCATGATTTTTATAAAACTGTAGAATTATTTTCACCAATTTATTTACAATTAACGGGATATAATTTTGTATTGAATTTTTGACCAAATATTACAATATATAAACAAATGTAACAAAAAAAATAAGATAAAAATAAAAACTTGAAAAAAATAATTTATTAAAAAAGAAAAATATACTGAAAGGGTCTTAATATGGTAAAAGCAAAGAAAAAAAAAAAAGAACCAGAGCCAGAATTAGATGTGACACAAAGTTTTGAAAATGTTAAAGTATTAGTTCAAACAGAACGATCCACGGAAGCTATAGCTTACATATATCTTGTCTACAACGATTTAGTTAAAAAAAAGTATAAAAAACCTAGATTAGCCCATCAAACAATTCGTGAATATGCTATTACTTGCGTGAATGAATTAGGGCAAAAACCTGAGACTGTGTATCCCTTTATAAAAAAAATTGAAGATATCATTTATGGGGGGATAGAACCTACCAATAAAGAATTAAATTTCACAATGCAATTATTTTCCAATTTGTACAATGAAATTACAGGTAAAAATTTACGAGCTGTTAGTTTCTAAAATTTTAAGAAAACTAAGAAATACTAATCTAAAATAAGAAAATTAGAAGAAAAATGGCTAGTAGTGGGAAAAATAAAAGGAAAAATGTAAATTTGTCGAAAGGGATACTTTTTGTATTCTCTACCATATTTTTAATATATTATGGTATATTCATTTCAGATTTTGTCGAAATTTATCAAATAAACCATCCTGGTGAAGTACCCCCAGTTTACTTAAGTTATATTCCCTTCGTATGTTATATTGGAGCCATCTTCCTAGTAATAGGATTTGCTATTTTTCTTCGTAATGTTTATGCACAAAAGTCAAGAGAGGCGCTCTCCCGTAAAAAAGTTCAAACTGGTTCCATTTACAAAGAAGCATTACTACTTACCATTTTTATTTTTATTTTAACCCCATTAATAGGTCCTATTTTTGATAAAGGAGAGAATGATCAAAATTTCTCTATATACAATGATGAGTGGAATGGAGCTTCTGATTTTAGAAATTCTCTTGAGCAGGAAGGATATAATATTATGTCAATACAAACTAGCTTAAGCGCAACTCAACGCTTGAATAAATCTGTTTTATTAATATTATTAGGCCCAAATCAATTTTATAATCCGTTATTTGAAGTACCCTTTTTTGTAGATTTTTTTAGTAATGAGACTAAAAATTCAATTTTGATTTGTCATGATCATGGCAGCACCAGCACCTTATTATGGGAAATTTTTATTGCAAGTGCTTTGGATCCTGATATCCAAGGAGTAATTCCCGTAGCAATTTTTCCCGATGGAATATTGCGAGATAATGATTCTTATGATACTCGCCCAGATTTTCCTGTTATTGAAAGTTTTGATCCAGCTCATCCAACAACAAATAATATACATGAAGTAATTCTTTCACATTCATCAAGTGCTCTTGGAGAACCATTTACTTCTGTCTTTGACTGGGATGTAATAGGTTCTACTTCAAAATTTGCCTACGTTGATAAAAACGGGGATCATATGTATAAGTATGAAGATGATTATCTAGATTTAAGCATGATTACTAGTTTTATACCCGGTTTTCCCACTGAATGGCCATTAGCGGGATATTATCATGCTGTCTTTATGGCCAAAGATTTAACTGCTTTTGGTGGAAATGGGCGCTTCTTTGTGGCTGCCGATGCAAGTTTATTTAATAATGAATTGATAAATAATCCAGGCTATGATAATCGTCAATTTGGGATAAATATTGTAGATTGGCTCACTTTTGGGGAAAATAAGGACAATTGGGTCGTTGCATTTGATGAAGCTCACATCCGCCCCGAATATTCAAGAGATTTAACTTCTGCTGGACTTTTTGGTTTTATTATTCAATATGTTGTTCACCTTTCTACCAATCCAATAACTGCTTGGATATACCCTCTTCTAGCAGTCTATACATTAAGAAAGTATTTACCGAAAAAAGATGAAAAAGCAGAAAAGAAGAAAGCAAAAAAGCAAGAACAAATAGAAGAAAGAGAAAAATTTAGAACTTCGTCTTATTTTGCCCAAAAAATAGAATGGTTTAGGAATAAAAGTGAATATGGTAAAGCTCTAAAATTATTATATAGAAGATTAGAGCGTAAATTGAATGCTCAATTAAAAGGTGGAAATATAACAACTAAAAATGTTGTTGAATTGGCAGTCTCTAAAGAACCTAGCATTACTAAAGTAAAAATTAAAAGAATCTCTAAATTTATGGATCGAATACTACCTATTAAAGAAGGTAAATCTAAAGTTAAAAATGAAGAAGATTTTGAAAACCTGTTCTTTGAGATGGAATGGGTTGTTAATAATGTATAAGTTAGAAAATTAATCATGATAACCAAATTAAATTAGTTAAAAAAATAAAAAAAAAAAATGTGAAAAAAAATGGAAGCCCCAGATAAAGCAAAATATTATGAAAGAGAGGAACTTGATGTCGCTCCCATTCGAGAGATGGCACAAGAAGTTTTGAGCGAGGTTTCGCGGGTAATCGTCGGTTATGGAGAAATCTTGCAAGAACTCTTTATAGCACTTCTAGTAAATGGACATGTACTTCTTGAAGGAGTACCCGGTCTAGGAAAGACTGTTATGGCCAAAACTTTCGCTAAAACGCTTGGAATTGGTTTTAGACGGGTTCAGTTTACTCCCGATCTACTCCCAGCAGACATCACTGGCACGAAAATCTTCTCTCAAGAAGAAGGGACATTTGTACTTCAAAAAGGACCAATTTTCGCAAATGTGGTTTTAGCCGATGAAATAAATAGAAGTGCACCCAAAACTCAAGCAGCATTATTAGAAGCTATGGCTGAGCGTCAAGTAACAATAGAGGGTACAACTTTGCCTTTAGAAAAGCCTTTCATAGTTCTAGCTACTGAGAACCCTATTGAAATGGAGGGTACCTACCCTTTACCAGAAGCACAATTAGATAGATTTCTCATGAAGGTATGGCTTGATTACCCTGAAGAGGATGGAGAGGTAGAAATTATGAGAAGACAAATTTCTGGCGAATCTCCTTCTGTAGAGCAAATTACAAGCTCTCAAGAAATACTTGCTGCTCAGAAACTGATGAATCTCGTTTATATTGATGACAGAATATTGAAATATATTAGAGACATAATTTTAAAGACACGGAACCACCCACAATTGAGTATGGGTGCAGGCCCAAGAGCTAGCTTGGTATTAATGAAGTGTGCTAAAGCACGAGCATCGATTTTAGGTCGCCAATACGTTACACCAGACGATGTACGAGCGTTAGTAGTCCCAGCATTAAATCATCGTATTTTATTGAAGCCGGAAGCAGAGTTGGAAGGTTTAGATGTTAGATCAGTAATTAAAAACATTATAGAAGAAATACCAATTCCAATCTAATTCAAGACACTCTATCATAATAAATTAAAATATTGGAAAATTTTGTATAGGAAAATAACTAAAAGAATGGTGAAATGAAATTTTTGGAGGAAAAGGAAGAACCTTAATTCTATTTTCAGTGTTTTTTCTGACAGCTGGATTTGCATTTGTAAATTATTATTTGATATATTTCGCCATTCTTTTATTATTTAGTACAATAATTAGCCTGCCAGCTTTTTATTGGAAAATGAATGTAGAAGAATTACGTGTACATCGTGAGTTAGAGAAAGAAAAGGTCTTTAAAGATGACTTTGTTCATGTAAAAGTAGTGGTTGAAAATACTGGAAAAAATAGTTTTGATTTTCTTGAGATTCGAGATTATTATAATCCAGAACTTTTTAGATTAGTTTTAGGAGAAAATTTTATTTCTACCCGTATTGGCCCCAAAGGTTTAATTAAATTCTCATATGTTCTTGAGCCAAAAGTTAGAGGAGAATATCCGTTGGGTCCACTCTCAATTACTGTAAAAGACAGACTTGGATTTAATTCAGAAGAACGAATAGTTCCCGACAGTGTTTCAGATATATTAGTTTATCCCCCTTATGAAGATATTAAAAAGATTGAAATTTTAGGATCTAAAAGATCTCTGCAACTAAACTATGGTTTACAAAGATCTAAGCAAAAAGGGCTCGGTTCAGAATTTTATGGTATGAGGAAGTATGTTTTTGGAGATCAATTCAGACTAATAGACTGGAAAGCAAGTGCTCGTACTCAACAATTAATTGTAAAAGAATACGAAAGTGAACGAGATATTACTGTCATGATTGTTATTGACTCGTCAAATTCTATGGCAGGAGGTGCTATTGAAAATACAAAATTTGAATATGCTATAAGAGCAGGTATGCTTTTAACAAAAGTTGCGCTAACACGTAGAGATAGCGTTGGAGTATTTACATTTTCAGATAAAAAGAATATGCAATTTTTGAAACCAGGAAAGGGAGAAGATCATTTTTATCAGGTATTAGATTTTGTGGCAAAAATTAAGCCTGAAGGAAAAAATAGAATAGTTGAAGGAATGGACTATTTTATCAGGCGTTTTCAAAAACGCAGTTTAATCTTCTATATATCAGATTTAGAATCACCTATTAAAGAAATCGGCCAAGGTATAAGGAAGTTAGTTCCATTCAACCACTCGATTATAATCATTAACCCATTTAGTCCTTGGTTTGAGATTCATGAAATTGATTTATCTACAACAGATAAAGCTTTAGCAGAAGCCATCAGTGAAGAGATGATGGAACATATTCTAAAAGTTAAGCAAGATATTCGAAATCTTGGAATTAATATTGTAACAGTAGGTCCTGATGATATGATGACCCAAGTATTAGGTACTTATATGGAGGCAAAGAAAAAAGGAAAGGCGTTTTAGATATGGTAAGATATTATTTAAAAATATTAAAGATAATCAATGCTCTGATTTTTGTTTGGCTAATATTAGTTTTTCTCTCTATATTCGACTTTAATGAAGTACTCTTTACTTCTGATGGTGAATTTGCCTTATTTTCGTTTATCGATAGTATTAAAAACATTTTTACCTTCATCATTTTTGCGGGAGCATATATAATAGCAATAGGTTGTGCTTTCATCGCAACAACCGTTTTTCTTCCATTCATTAATCGGGACTTCATGTTTAGTTTCATAGATGGATTTTTTAAGAACTTCTTAAATCTTTGGTTCACTTTTCCTGATGGAACTACACCAGATTTAAATCAAATTCCAGATTTAATTTTAAATGAAATTTCAATCTTCTTTGGAGATTTTTATTTAATCCTTTTTCAATTATTATTTGTTATTTCAATTATTTATGCAATTAGAACATTTTTAAAAACAAACCCAAAACACGACTTAATCGCTGTAGGGGCATTAGTTCTAATGATTATTGTACCCCTAATTTTTTCTGGTTTTAATGAACTGTTAGATTTATTTCATGTTTCAATTGAATATCTGGAAGATTTACCAAATCCTCTAGACCCATCTTTAAATTCAATTCCAATAGATAATTTCTTTCTTTTTCTGGCAAGTCCAGTCATACTACTCGCAATTATATCCTATCTGTATATAGAATTAGCGTTTCAAATTAATTATACAGAAACAGTTACAAGACCTTCATTAGAAAGAAGTGATAGACTAGAAATTCAATTAGAAATTTTGAAGAGTGAATCCCATTATATTACTGCAAACGTGGAAAAAATTAAAGAAGAAGCCAAAAGTAGAATGGAAGAGCTAGAAATTGGAGAGAAAACAACAATAAGTAAATTCTTTGCCAAAACAAGTGAAAAGTTTTCATATATTAAAGAAATGATTGAAAAAAGGAAATTAGAGGAAGAAGAGAAAAAATTAGTAACTGCAGCATCTAAAACAAGACGACTGGGAAGATATGTCGAGAGACTTTATCGTGAAGATATTGAAGCTCAAGATACATTAACAGCCAGATCATCTGCACCTAGAGCACAAAGTTTAGCATTATCCACTTTTTTAAATATTCTGATTCGTCTTGTTGTACTTATTATTATAAGTTTTATCATTATCCATCCAAAATGGTTCTTAGAAGACGTATTTAACTTACCTCCTGCAATCACAGAGAGTGTGGTAATGTTTTCGCCAGAAATTATCTTACTCTTATTGTTACCAATAATGTTAATTTTTCCAATTGTATCTAAAATTGTTTCCTTTATTAAACATAGGAATTTAATTATCAGACTTCAACAAGAGGGAAGAATCAAAGAAATTCTAACATCTGTTGGAGATTATGTAAAGAAAGAAGATATAAAGGAAAAAGAAGCTAAAGAAGAAGTGAAAGCAGAGGAAGCAGTTACTTAATCATATTTAATTGTGAATATCAATTATAAATTGAGCCAATTTCTTTTTTTTATCCAAATTTTCCATTATTGTATCAAAACAATAAGTTTTTATATCTAATTCTTCTATTTTTGATTTTAAATGACAATCCATATTATCAATTACAAAGTGACCTAAGAAATCTTGATAATATTTTGCGACACCTACACATGAGGCTTCTAAACCGAGGTATCTCATCATTTTATCAGCTGGACCTTTGATGGTTGTGCCTTTTATTATTGGTGATATCCCAAATACTTTACTTTTCACTTTTCTCAATGTTTCTTTGATTCCTTTAACTTGTAGAATTGTTCCAATTGATACTATTGGATTTGATGGACTTATTATTATTCTCTTTGCTTCCCTAATATATTTCAAAACATTTTTAACTGGGTTTGCCTCATGAATTCCCTCAAATTGTATGCCCTTAATTTCAGGTTCACAATTATGCTTTATATAGTATTCTTCAAAATGTATTGATTCCGAACCTATGTTAATAATTGTCTGAACATCTTCATTACACATAGGGATAAGATGAGCTTTTATTCCTAATTTCTTACTAATCAATGAAGTAACTTCTGCCTTAGTAAATCCCTGTTTCAATAAGTCTGTTCGAAAAATGTGTGTTGCTAAATCTTTGTCACCAAGATTAAACCACTTAAATTGATAATATTTTTTTAAAACACTTAAACAATTAAATGTTTCATTAAAATAACCCCATCCCTTTTCTCTATCCACTACATTTGCTAACGAATAGGTAATAATATCTATATCTGGGCAAATTTTCAAACCGAATAAGTCAATATCATCACCTGTATTTATTAACACTTTAAACTTTTCTTGAGAAATTACATTTGATAAGCCATCAATAAATTTTGCCGCACCAACTCCACCAGCCAGCACTAAATAAAAATAATCTTTCATTTTGACTACTTTTTACTGATTTAACTTATATACTATATCCTCTAATTTCTTTCTTTTTGGAATAGGAGGTATTTTTATTGAATACCCCGTGGTGAAAAAAGCAATTGGATAATAAGATTCTGGTAAATTTAACACTTCTTTCACAATATGCTTAGCAAATAATGGAGCACAATACCAACATGCCGCTAAACCTTTAGATTCTAGAGCTAACAATAAATATGTTGCTGATGCGCTGACACTCTGAATCTGCATAATGAACTCATTTTGATTACGATTAGGATCAGGATATTTTTCAAAATTAGATTTATCTAAACAGAGTAAAATTAAGTATGATGCTTTTAAGAATTGATTTTTTGTGCTTGCAATTTTATTTTTTATGAAAGTTTCTGATTTGCCATCATTCAATAAATCTTTTCGTAATTTTTCATTCATTTTAATAATGAGATCTTCGCGAAGCTTGGATTTTTCCAAAATTATGTAGCGCCAAAACTGTCCATTATGTGCACTTGGAGCCCAACGAGCTATATCAATGCATTCTTCAATCATTTTTTTATCAACATCTTCTGAACTAAATTCCAACTTATAACTTCTTCTTGATTTTAAAAGATCAACAAAATCTTCTTCTGAAGCTCTTTTTCTGAATAAGTCCAGATTTTTATCTCTTAAAATTGCAGAAATAGATGTTTTCTTTACCAAATCAAATTTATAATCCCTAATTATCACTACAGGTAAACCTTCATCAGCCTCTCCCATAACTAATTGAGCTGATGATGCCAAATTATCAACCTGACCTATAATTGTGCTCTGTAATTCATACCCAAATAAATCTTTTACACCCCTTTTATCCAGAATTGGATTAATTCCAGAAACTCCCAATGCTACTCCTGTTGCTCCAACCCTGAAAGGACGCCCAAAAGAATCAGAAATTATTATTGCTAAATCTTTTCCAGTTAATTTGTTTAGAGAAGAGCGTATCTTATTTGCTTCTTCATCAGGATTTTCTGGTAATAAGCCAATATTATTCTCTCCCTCAATGTTAGATTTATCAATACCTGCATTGGCACAAACAAATCCGTGTTTAGTTTCAACTACTAAAACATGCTCAGTTTTTAATATAACTTCTGTTTCATCTAAAATTGCTTGAATAAGTTCAGGGCTTTTTATTGGCATATGAACTTTTTTTTCTTTAGGAGTTATTCTATTGTAAATTTCAATTGCTTTCTTGCTTGGTTTAATTTTTTTTAAATCTCTAATTCTTCCAATGCTTTTTGAAACAATAGTTTGTGCTATGACAAGAATATCTCCATTTTGTAATGAAATATTATTTTCATTTAATTTTTTAAAAATTATTTGAGCAATATTATCTCCAGCTTTTATAAGAGGAAAATTCTCTAATCCTATTAACTCGATTTTTTTATTCATGATAAGAGTCAAATTCTTTATATTTTTTCAAATCAAATTCTTTACTTTTAGCATACTTTTCAAACTGTTCAGGAATTGCGCAACATGCAGAAAAAAATTTAAACTTAATATCGGGATATTTTTGCTTTAACCACTTTAAAGTTTCAATTGAAGGAATTTCTATTCTCGTTATTCCAGCCAAAATTGCAGATTTTTCAATTTGTATTTTTGCCTTTCCCCTTGGTCTCATGCACCCAAGAGAAATTTCAGTATTAGGGAAAACAAACCTAATTACTGCAATTACCTTTGCTATATCAATTGGATTGAGTCTGATAAATTTAGTATTAGAATCTTTAGGTGGGATTAATGCAATTAAAACAATCAAAGAAGGATTAACCCCAGATTCTTTAAGAAATTTTATTGCCTCTAATTCTTTATGTATTTTCCCATAAAATAACCCAATACAAATATGAGGGACAATATTTAAATTATAACTTTTTAGATACTCAATAGATTTTTTATAATCTTCAGGATCTTTATTTAAATGGTAAATTTTTTTGATTACCTCCTCATCCATAGTTACATCAAATGAAACAATATCTACTCGTGCTTCAGCTAACTTTTTAGCAGTTTCTTCATTTAATAACCCAGTATGTGTGTTTATTATCAAATTAGTTTTCTCCTTTATTAACCTGATTGAACCTAAGAATCTTAATAGGGGAACAGAACCATCTGGTTCACATCCTCCTGATATTAGCGCACCAACTCCTCCTTTTTCGAAATGATTTAATAAAAATCTCTCTAAATCATCTTTATTAAGAATTTTATTCATTCCTTTAAGGTATTTCTTGTTACAATGTTCACATTCTAGAGCACAATCATCTCCAGTTATGCTAATAGCTGGAAATCTCTTATCTGGTATGTAAATCTTTATTTGATTGCCAAAATTCTTGTTTTTTAATTCTAAAGCAACTGCAAAAAAAGGATTCACCTCAATCGCTTTTAAGTCTAAAAATCTCGAGTAATCAGACCAAGAGGGGTTTCCATTTTTAAATTTATCTAATAAATTCTTCGGTTTACTCATATTTCTTTAACCAATTATCCTTTGAATATTTCTCCATCATCAATTTTCTTGCTAAATTTAACTCAAATT
>JAEOSD010000099.1 GCA_016840545.1 Promethearchaeota archaeon | reverse complement strand
TAAATTCATGATAATTAATATATAGGATAGTAAAACTATTTTTCTTTTAAATACCAATACTATATTAATATACTTAAAAGGAATTAATTACCTGATTTGATAAAAGCATGGAGCAAAATCAAATACCCCACATTATTGTGGATAATAGAGAACAAAAACTAATAAAAATACTGGATAATAAAAAAGATCGAATTAGTTATGAAACAAGACAATTAGACATTGCTGATATAGTTATTTCTGATGTAGTTGCTATAGAAAGAAAGGAAGGTTTTGATTTTATTACTTCAATTATGGATAATCGTTTATTTGAACAAATAATGAGGCTGCAGGAAACTTATAATACACCAATTTTAATTCTAGAGGGTTTAAATGACAATGTTTTCGAAAATGTTGGAATGAAGATTTCCTCGATTTATGGTGCTCTTGCGTTTATATCATATAAACTTGGAATTGCTGTAATTCCTACAAGGAATATAGAAGACACTGCTATAGTTGTCGAGCGCATAGCTTATAGAGAACAAATTAAAGGCGGGGCTATATTATTAGCAAGAAAAGCACCAAAAGGAATGAGCATTGAAGAAAGAAGGACTTTTATTATCGAAGGGCTTGTAGATATTGGCCCTAAAAAAGCCAAAGCACTAATTGAAGAATATAAAACTCCACATAAGGTTTTTAAAGCAATTAAACATACCGAGATAACTTATACAAGTACTGGTAACCCTAAAGGAATTCAAGGCCCTTTGAGTAAAATAAAGGGATTTAGTTATAAATTTATTGAAAAAAATAAGAAATTAATATTTGGTAAACAACTTCGTTATATTCAAAAAAAGCTTGATAAAATATTGAATGAATAATAAAAAAGATTTCTCAAAATCTCTTAATAAATTTATCTAATGTTTTTGTACGAAAGATGCGTTCTATTTCCATATCTTTCTTTTCCTGATATTTTTTTGGCATGTTATGATTAAAAAGTCTTAGATTTTCTCTTGATTTGATGAATTGGGATTCATAAAAAGACTCAAACAGTTCTTTAGAATCAAGCTCTTTATCTAAGAGGGGATTAATACTGTTATATTTCGCTAATATTGGGGAAATTATTGAAAGGACTTTTTTTAGTTTTAGATTAGAGTTCCCTATGAGGTAATCTTTTTCAATACTATACTTTATTATCTTTAATTTCTTTAGATCATCACTGATTTGCTTTGGTGAAATCATGTAGGTTTTATTTTTTTTGCCTGAAAATAAAATTATTGCGTATTTAGGAAATCTATTATAAAAGAATTCTAAAATTAAATCTTCCACTGAGTGCACTGGTTGAATGTAGCCGGTAAGAATCTTGTTTTCTTCTATTTTTAACCGTGTAAACATCTTATTATAGTGTATCTCGTTGGAAACAGCACGAGCCATATTATAATAATTCCGAGCGGGTGTTGTCAATTTAGTTTCAATTACTGCCAAAGATTCTCTCATTATTCCCCGAATTGTTTTCTCTCTTTCTCTAAATGGTTTATTCAGAAAATCTTTATGTCTTTTCAATAAGCTAATTATCTTAGTTCTATTTATGCTATACATTTTTCAATTTACCTAATTAATTTTTTAATTCAATCGATTATGAGATAAAAGCTTCGAGAGTTGACTGGTAGCTATTTCCAAATTTGATATAAGGTTCTGCTCTTTTAAGTACGACCCCTATATTTTTTAATTGAATTTTCTTAGTTATTTTAATTCCCTCATTTCTTAATTTCATAATTCTTCTTGCGGATGTTAGGCCAATCCCTGGGATTCTAAGTAGCTCTGAATATGGTAAATTATTAATATCATTAGGTTTTATTCCATCAAAATAATTTTTTGCTAACTTTATTTTGGGATCAGTTCGTGGTAAATAAAGATCATCTGTCAATATATTTTTGATTTCTTTCAAAGGAATCTTATAAATTCTCATTAACCAATCTGTTTGATAAAGACGGTGTTCCCTTAACAAAGGAGTGGCTGGTTTTTTTTCTAAAGGAGTTCCAATTATGGGATAGAATGATGAAAAATAGCCTCTACGCAGTTTAATGGACTTATATTCCCAATTAAGCCTATTTAGAATGTCCCAATCTGTTTCATCTGCAGCGCCAACAACAAATTGTGTAGTTTGTCCAGCAGGTAATTGTTTTGCTTGGTTATATGTCACTTCGCAAGTTTTATTTGATATTTTATTATGCAACCGTGTATCAAAAGATTGAATTCTGTCAACCTTTTCCCAATCACTGAAATTTTTTTCTGACATATCTCGAATCCATTCTTGTCTACGTAATATGTCAGTTTTTAAAGTTTTTTGATCTGCAATCTCTGATAGATGATTTTGTGTAGGAGATTCAAGGTTTATACTCATTCTATCAACATACTGAGCAGCTCTCTTAATTATATCCCTTGATGCTCCAGGAAGGCATTTAAAATGAATATACCCTCGAAAATTATGTTTTTCTCTTAAAAGAATAACTGCTTGAAGCATTTTTTCCATAGTTACGTCTGCATTTTTGGTTATTCCAGATGAAAGAAACATACCCTCAACATAATTTCCTAAATATAGATGCATAAAGGCTCTGGCATACTCCTCTGGAGTAAGGCTCATCTTCCTCCTATTAACCTTATTAAAGCAATATTTACAATTAAATATACAAGCATTAGAAAATAAAACTTTGAAAAGTGATACACATCTACCATCTGGGGTGAAGCTGTGACATATACCACTTGAAAGAGTAGAACCAAAATAGGAATTTTTTTCCTCTTCTTTAATATAAGTCTTTCTTAAAGGTTTATTTGAAACTCTTGAATTTGATGCGCACCCACTTGATGCACATATATCATATTTCCCCGCTGCTCCTAGTACTCTAATTTTTTCTAAGAGAGGTGGCATTTCTATTTTTAAGGAAAATTACAAATATATTTAATTGAGATTACTACTTTAAAAGATGAAATACCGAAATTAAAAAAAAAAAACATGAGGTTAAGGATTTAGTATAATACTAATATTATTTCTTTTTAGTTAAAAAAAAAAAAGATTTTAAATTTAAAGAATTGCTGTTTTTCGCTGAAATAGAAGAATACCTAGGACTGTTAGACCCACTCCCCATACAGCGATCCATATTAAATTTAATCCAACTGGAACAAATGCAGTGCTTCCATATATCATTACAGCACCCATTGCTTCTGCTGCTAAAGATGTAGGTATAAAACCTATAATTGGAACGGTAAGTAATCCTCCTAAAAACTGAAGTGGTAAAATAATAAACCATGCAAGACCTCCTGCAGAGCTAGCAGTTTTTACAAATGATGCGAGGAGTAAACCAAATCCAAGAGAAGTAAAGGCAACTAGAAATGGTATAAAGAATAACAAAAAAATGTTTGCATTAGGATGGAAGGATGCTCCGAATAAAAAAGTCAGAAGAAGCATTATTACAATTTGTATTGCTGCAACTATCAATTGAGAAAATAATCCTGATAGTAATATTGTTTGACGTGAAACAGGCGTTGTAATTAGGCGTTGTAGTGTTCCTGATTCTTTTTCATCTGCAAAATGACCTGCTAGTTGTGAAATTAGTACAATAGGAGCTAATATTATAATTCCTGGTGCAAATATATTATAAGTCTCTAAACCATATGCAAACCTCATTAAGAGAATAAAAACTAAAGGGTATCCGAAAATCCAAATTAATTGACTTAACTCACGAATCATTGATTTGAAATTTTTGATAGTTAAGTACCAAAGTTGTTTGGTAACTTTAGGTTCCTTTTTTAACTCCATTAGTCTCTCAACCTCCTACCTGTTAAATCAATAAATACATCCTCTAAAGTATTTTTCCGAACAGAAATATCTTCCATTTTAACTTTTACAACATCCATAATTTCTGAGACACGTCTTAATCCGTCAAGCGCATTTAGAACTATCCTATGTTTTCCGACTGGTTTTCCCCATCTTACAAAATCTAATGTTTTTGCACGATTAATAATTTCATCTCTCTGATCTATTTCCTCAATTTTAAATTCTAGTATGTCTCCTTCTCCCAGCTTCCCTTTCAATTCATCTGGGGTACCTTGGGTAATAATTTTTCCATGATCAATTATAACAAGCTCATCCGAAAGATCATCTGCTTCTTCCATATTATGAGTGGTTAAAATTATAGTACATTCTCTCTCCTGAAAATCTCTGATAAAATCCCATACCACTCGTCGTGACTGAGGATCAAGACCCGCTGTGGGTTCATCAAAAAATAACAACTCTGGTTCATGAACTACTGCCATTAATACATTTACTCGGCGTTTCATTCCACCTGAGAATCCTTTGACTAAAGAGTTTGCACGATCCAACAGATTCATTTTTCCTAACAAATCATCGGTCCTTTCTTTATAATCTTTTTTTGCCATCCCATGCATTTGGGCAATTAAATGAATATTCTCTCTTGCTGTTAGACGTGGATAAATTACAAGCTCTTGAGGACATAAACCAATCCTTCTTTTAATCTCACTTGCTTCTTTTGTTATATCGAATCCTAAAACTTTAGCATCTCCGCTTGTTGGATGTAAGATTGTAGAGAGCATCCTGATAGTTGTTGTTTTTCCCGCACCATTTGGTCCGAGAACACCAAATAGAGAACCTTTTGGTATTTTTAAATCTATTCCATCAACAGCGTGTATATCGCCAAAATATTTTTTCAAATTTTGTGTTTCAATTGCGGTTTCCAACTTAATACACCAATTATTTTTATTGAATTTCTGTTTTTTAATATATTTTATATTCCAATTTTGGATTTTTTTAAATTCATACCGAAATTTTTGCTATTCTGGAATAAATCCCCACGAAAAAACAACACCTTTATATTCCATTGAATCGATATCTTTAAAACCTGCATCGTTTAAATCTTGTATAATGTTTTCTTCCTTACAGGAATAAAAGAAAGGTTGACTGCTATAAAGTTCGGATAAGGAGTCGATATAAATATTACCTACCTTTGGTAAAGGTGCTAATGTTTGAGCAACCAAAGCCCCTCCTGGTTGCATTACTCTGTTTACCTCTTTCAATAGTTCTTGATATTCAATCCCGTAAATATTCTTATCTCTCTGATAGTGGTATAAACAACAAGCATCAAAAAATTCGTTAGCTTCTCTGATCTTATTAGTAGATCTTGATTGATGAAATCCAGTTATACCTCTTTTTTTTAATTTTTTGGTAGTCTTATCATCTGCTAAGAAATAAATTTCCTTGGACCAATTATCTTGAAAATATCTAAACATATTAGGATCCATTCTCCCATCAAAACTAAGAATAAACAAATTTTCTGCTTTCTCTGATTCTTCTGTAGGAAGACCAACTTTCTGTATCAATTCTGGAATCATGTTACTATATAATTCGTTTAATGAAATTGCCCAAGGTAGGGTTAATTTATTAATTAGCCTTATAGCTTGTTGTGCTTTAGAAGTCGATTTAAGACCGATTTTCTTTCCTACATTATCTTTACCCTTTATTTTTTCTAATAATCCTAATCCTTCAAGCTTTTTTAGACTATTGTAAAAACTTGATGGAGAAATTTCATGTTTTGGGTCTAATATAAATTCATTTAAATCCTGAAGTAAAGCAAAACGAACTGGTATCTTTAGATTCTGTCCTAATATTTGAAGCATTATAATTTGTGTAACTGATAAATCTAAAACAGTTTCAATTGAAAGATCATCCAAATTTTCTTTTTCTTTTGACATAGGAATTTTCTGCAGCTCTCAAAAAGTTTGATTCTATTTTTAATATTACTTTGTATTTGTAATTTTACTATTCCAATTTTGGAATATTTCGATTTGCAATATTCAACATTAATATATAAATATTTCTACTTTTAGAAAAATTATATTATAAAATTGGAATTATTAAATTATATTTCTTTCCTCGACTTTTAAGTAAAATTATAATCTAAAAGCTTTTACATAAAAATAATTTTGAACTCTTATAAGATGAGTATTTATCTAATTTTAATCCCTATTTTTTTTTCGAGTATGGCTTATGGCGTCATAGGGTTTGGAGATGCCCTGATATTAATTCCTATCATTACTCCAATAATTGGAGTAAAAGCAACAGTAATTCTAGTGAATATTTGGGGAACTTTTCCCGCATTACTTAATTTTATTAAATATAGAGAATTTTTAGATAAGGGGTATTTCATTCGATTCTTATCTTTAGGCATCCCTGCTACAATTCTGGGAACCTATTTAATCATTAACATTCGAACAGAATGGATAGAGTTAATTTTTGGAATTTTCGTTTTTATATATTCTTCAATAAAACTTATTCAATATATTAGAAATCCAATAAAAAACGGTATAAAAAATCAAATAAACTCAACATCCCCGATTATATTTATTGGTGGATTCTCGTATGGACTACTAACTGGCTTAATAAGTGCGGCTGGTCCTCTTAATGTAGCATTATTAGAAAAAACTGGACATTATAAAGAGAATTTCATTGAAAATTTTGGAGCTATTGGAACTGTATTATCAATATCTAGAATCCCATTTTATTTCATTGAAAATGTATTTCCTTATGACTTATTTTTAGTTTTTTTTATCGCATTTCCTGTGATATTTGTTGGAACTAAGCTTGGTCATAAAATTACTCCTAAAATTCCCTTAAAAACGTTTGAGATTCTGATTTTTTGTTTTCTCTTAATAATAGGTATTAAAACGATTTTTACTTCCGCTTTTGGCTTGCTTTATTAGATTTAATAGAAAAAAATAAAAGTAGGAAATATTATAATCAATTTCTTTTCCTTGATATTCTCCTTACTATTATGATAATAATAATTGATATTATAATCGCGTAACCTACGACGTTTATAGCTATTATTCCGACAATTTCCCAAATTCCTAAAAGTGAATAGGAGCTTTCATCATATCTAATACCAATAGCTAACATATTCATTTTTCTATTATTCCACTCCCAAATACAAGTTTTTCCTCCGCTAATACCTAAAACCTGTATCTCAGGATGATAATAAACAGACATGGTAGAAAAAACAGGGAGTTTTCCGTAGACTCTAAACTCTACTCTTCCTGTTGTATTTCCACTCCACGTTTTGCTTGTATTCAAATAATATACAATAAAAACCTCATCCGAAGATTTAAATGGTTTGTTTATCACGCCACTGAATTTATATCCAATTGTATATGATTTATTTTCTAAAATAGTAAGGTTACATTGAATTATTGTAATTGGATTATGAATGAGAAACCTTGATATAAAATCCAAATCTATTTCGGTAAAATTTACAGTTCCTACAGTAAAATTATATAAATCAAAATCGATCTGAGTTTTATTTAATTTTACTCTGAAATTAGATTTAATAACTTCAATTCCCAATGAAAATGGAAATGCTAGTTTTATATTGGTATTATTTTCTCGATTAATAAATGTGTAATTTGCATCAAAATTAATGCCAATTTTAAATGGGTAATGAGTTGAATTTATCTTTATTACCACGTTGCTATTTAATAGATTTAAAGAAAGAGTTCGGTTGGAAAGAATTTCACCAATAAATTGGTCTGGTAATGAAGGGGGTGGAGGAGCCGTTATTTTAGGTATGGAAATAATGAAATTGGCTGAAAAGAATGTAAAAATAAAAATTGAAGAAATCAATTTATTCTTCTTTATGTATTTACCCATCTTTCTCATGATTTAGAATTCAAAGTAAACTTTTAAATCTATCATCAATTCAATTTTAAGGAGGGAAAATTTCTTTAAGCTTGCTTAGTTATGCCACCATTTAAGAAAAGAGTTAGTAAAAAGTAATTAATTATATTTAAATCTTCAATTTTAAAATTATAATTTTTAATCCTTATCCTTCGTTTTCTCCATATTATTATGATACTGAAAGGGAATGCAAATTTATAATCTCTTAAAACTTATTAATAACTACAAAGAAATTTAAGTGATAAAGATGTCAAGATCAAAATTGGAAATCGGATCAATTTTCATGGTAGTTATGGCATGGTATATCCTAGTAATGTCGGTTCTATGGATATTTGTGACTGAAATAATGTTTGTCAGTGATTTCAAAGTTTTTACAGGTACTACCTATGCTGCATATTTAGCTAGCGATCCTATCTATGCTCAAATGTATATTATAACCAAAAGATTAATTGGATTCATCTTTTTAGCGTGTGGAATTTTTGTCTATTTTATCACCCAAAAGAGCTATCGTAAAGGTGAAAAATGGGCATGGTACGCTCTTCTACTTGGCGGTAGTATACCGTGGGCGACCTTTATTATTTATAAAATCTTCATTGGCTATTACAGTGGCAGTATGTTTATATTTGTTATTGGAGCAGCACTTCTCGTGTTAGGTTTAGCCATTCCCGCTAAGGAAATCTTAAGTAAAAAATAAATTTAGGTTTTTTTTTTTTTAATTTCATTCTTTTAGCTAAGTTCAGTAGATAAAAATTCTACTTTTGGTTATTAATATTAGATATAAGAAAATTTAAAGAAAAGTTAATTATTTATGCATCTTTGATTTTTACAATGCATAAACGCAGATTAAATGAACTTGAATACCTAAATTGGACATTGGGTCAACCATACAATATTTCGATGTCAATTACAGTTAGGGGGAAACTGCACGAAGGTATGTTACGGAATGCATTAGATAAAATTCAGCAAAAACATCCTTTACTTCAAGCGCAACTATTGGTTGATACTAATAAACATCCTTATCTCATTTGGGGAAAAGTTGGTAAAATTCCGATGGAAATAATACCAAGAACTGGAGAAGAACAATACGAGAAAATTATTGAAAATGAATTTATCACACCTTTTGAAACTGGAAATAATTGCTCACTTCCGTTAATAAGAGTAAAAATTTTACTCTCAGACGCAAAATTTGATTTAATTATAACAATGCAGCATGTTATAGCTGATGGTATGTCGATGGTATTTCTGTTCAAGGATATTATTGATTTTATGACTAAACCGGAAAAAAAAGTTAAACCACAAGAAGTAGTAAAGATAATTGAAGACGTTTTACCTCATTATTATCAAAAAACTATACCAAAAACTCCAAGAAAATTTAATAGGGCAATCTGGTTTATGAAAAGGATTGTAAAAATTTATAGGTTTAAGGAGAGGTTGAGAAAAAATTCTCTAACACAAAAAAGTTTAATATTAGAAGATTTTAAACATAAGGAGTTTAAGACCCTTGCTTGGATTTTAACTGAGGATCAATCCTATTCTTTAATTAGAAAATGCAAGGAAAATAATGTAACGATCCAAAGTGCATTATGTACTCTATTCCTCTCAGATTTTCCAATTATTAACAACCCTGTTAATTTAAGGAAGAGATTGGCATATAATGTTGGACAGTCAGTTGGTTGTTTTGCTGGTGGATTGGTCATTAAAAAAAAATATAACAAAAGACAAGATTTTTGGAAAAATGCCAGAAAATATCGTAAAAGATTAACTAAAGGACTTCGAGATAAAAATTTATTTAAAATTTTCAAAATGATTTCAAGAGCAGTTCCATTAAAGTCCTTGCAAGAATCTGGTTCAATATATCTTGAGTTAGTTAGTAAAAGTCAACCTTTTGGCGTTACTAATCTCGGATCCTTAGATAAATTTAATATTTTATTAAGATCTAATAAGTTTACAGTGGAGCATATATATGGAGGAGTCTCCTCAGGAGTATTAAATGCCCTTATTTTAGCGATTTTTACAATTGAAAATAGGATTCATTTTCACTTTCATTACTATAAACCACCTCATACTCGAGAGGAGATTGAAAAATATGTCTCTAACGCTATGAAAAAATTAGATAAGGCACTAGAAAGTTAATCTTTCTTTTATTAAAATGATAAGTATGATTATTCTAGAAATATTTATATGCCTAAAAATTGAAATATAATAATCATAGATAAAAAGTACGAAATTTCAATTTAAATAGAGAAAGGCATAACCCATCAAAAGAGATTATTCAAACCTAAAACAGGATTTATACTGATTTATTTAATTCTATTTTTTATGTCCGTTTCCAATGTACCCTTGTTTAATAAAATAAACAATGACGATTCATAACAGATGGAATAATTCTGAAATCGGAAATTATTGGGATAATTACACCGGTGTTGATGCCAATGGAGATGGTATTGGTGATACTCCTCATATTATAAGTAGCTCTCCCTTGGTGCAAGATTATCTTCCCATTGTAGACAATGACGTTCCTGAGATTACTATTTTATCACCTTCTAATAACTCGGTTTTTAAAAATACAGCCCCAAGTTTTACTATTTCGGTAAAAGAAAAACATATTGATGAGATGTGGTATACTCTTGATGGTGGAATTCATAACTATACGTTTGCTATGAATACTACGATTAATCAAGCAGTTTGGAATCAATTACCAAGTGGTTTAGTGAAACTGGAATTTTATGTAATGGACAAAACCGGAAAAATTGGATTTGCCGAAATAATAATAATCAAAGAGGAACAAGTAATCCATGGTTATAATCTAATTTTACTTTTGATATGCGTAATATTTTTTGGAATAGTACTTGTGCCTAATAAAGTAAAAAATAAAGAAAAGGAAAATTAATTATGCTTCTACAATAATCTCATAAATCTTTGAATCTGGGATTGAATTAAAAGTAATTGGATATTTCTGGCTCCTCCAATAACTTCTTCGATTTTACTTATATCTGTTAACTCATCCAAGGGAGTATTATCAGTCACACTAACGCCACCCATATGTTGCTGAACCTCATAGCAAATTTCATGAGTTAATTTAGCCAAGTAATATTTTCCTTGAGAAGAAATAGAGGCAACCCACTTTTCAGCGGCTGACTTTCCCTCTGAGGATTTTTCTGCAAATAAGATTCTCTCATCGTATACTGATGCGGCTTGGAGAGCTAAAGCAGTGGCAGCATTAGTTTTGGTTAACAAATCTGCTAATCCATAACCAACTCCTTGATATCTAATAACGGGTTTACCAAACTGCTTTCTAAGATTGGTGTAAATAATACCATATATTAAACCTGACCAACATATCCCAACTCCACTTCCCATTATTGAAAGTCTCTCCGGAACCAAACCTTCAAACAATCGGACATAGCCGAGTCCATCATCTGCCAAGATATATTCTTTAGGGATTTTCACATTATCTAAAATAGTATGAGCAATATGTACTCGAGGAACTGAGTTGATTTTTAAGCGTTCAGTTTTTATTCCAAATTCACGTTTAATCATTGCCTGAACCATAGTGTCTCTTGGTTGAGCGTCATCATACACTGCATAGGCACAGAAATAATCAGCTTTAGGTCCGTTAGTAGTATAGACTTTTTCACCATTATAAATGACCCCATCATCTGTTTTAGTGCAAATAGTAGTCAAATTTACTGCATCAGAACCTCGGGCAGGTTCAGTAATTCCAATGCATCCAATTTTTTGTCCTGACATTAATTCATCTTGAACCTTTTGTATAGTGTCTCCTGTGCCTCCATGCTGATAGTAATGAAAGGTGGGATTACCGCATAAGATTCCGCTTGCTAATCTTGCAAGCTCGAGTTGAGGGTCCAATAATGAGAGATGAGTACCAAGTAAAATTTCCTTTTTCATTCCATATGGCGTGAAATCTTTCCATTTATTAATGCGTTGAAGATATCCGTGTTTTCCTAATTCGGGAAACAATACATAAACATCTTGAGACTTATCTATTCTTGGATGTAATTCTAAGCAAAAATCTTGTAATTCTTTGCAATAATCTTTTTCCTCATTATTTAACA
>JAEOSD010000210.1 GCA_016840545.1 Promethearchaeota archaeon | reverse complement strand
CACGACCAATTAACCATGCAGTAATTTCCCCAATACTTGCTCCAAGACCACCTACAATTCCAAGTAAAATTGGATTTACACCAGGAATTACTGCAGATATTACTATAAGCGCAATTGTATAGGGAACAGGAAATATTATTGTAATGTTTCCAAAGATGCTAATTAAAAAAACTCCAAGATAAATTCCAAAATCTCCAAATTCTCCATGAAACAATAGAACAGTGTTTGCTAGCCATTGACCAAAATTAATATTTAATAATGTTAAAAGGACAAATAAGATTAAGATAGCACTAATAAAGATGATTCCTCCATATTTTTTTATAAAAACCATCCTATTAGAGGATTTTACGGCCTTTTCTTCGTTCATTTAATTTCTTTCTATGTGAATTATTAAATATAAAAAAAACAAAATTTTAGAATATTATATTTTTTCGTCTTGCTAAGTATTTAATCACTTCAATTCCGAAAATTCCTGGCAGAGACAATAAAATACAAATTAACCAGTCAGTACCGCTGAGGAACATGAAATTAATCTGGAAATTTAATCCTGATGACGCTATGAAGGAATTAATGGGTAATGAAAAACAAATATGTAATATATGTAGTAATAAAGTAAATGAGTTGATAATAAATAACTTCCAGCTAAATTCCTCTTTAATACTTTTAAACAGGGATTTATTTGGTCTTCTTATACTCCATATAAAAGTTGTTTCCACAATAAAAAGCGTCGTAATAAACATGGATCTTGCTTTTTGTGCAATTAAATCACTTTCTAAAAGGCTTAAATTAACATTCCAAGAATTTAAGGGAATTATTTCCCCTAAAGTTAGTTGTAAAGCCAAAACTATACCTAAACCCATTAGGAAAGCATGAATAAGTAATAATATCCATATGTTTCTATTTAATAATTCCTCTTTATTTCTTGGAGGTTCATTCATGACATCTATAGGTGGTTTATCAATAACTAATGCTAATGAAGGAAGTGAATGAACTATCCCAAAAATATAAATATGCTGCCATTCTGAACTAAATAACGCAAAGGTTGGTATGAATTCATAAGTAAAGAATATTAGCGCCTCCATAATATTTAAACATATGAAGAAGTAAACGATAATTCGGATCTTAGCAAATAAACCTCTACCGATCTTCACACCTTTTACTATAGATGTAAAATTATCATCTGATATTACAAGATCTGCAATCTCTTTAGCAACATCGGTACCAGTAATTCCCATAGCTATTCCTGCATTGGCTAACTTTAAAGCTAAAGCATCATTAACTCCGTCACCTGTCATAGCAGTTATCTTATTCTGTTTTTGATAATTTTTAACAATGACTTCTTTATCTGAAGGAGATACTCTAGCAAAAACCGAGACCCGATTGAAATCCTGTTCATTGAGTCTTGATATTTCATAACCTTCAATAACCAAATCATTTGGTTTGTATATCCTCATTTGAGATGCTATAGTTTGAGCCGTGCTAGGATGATCACCAGTTATCATTACTACTTTTATACGTCCAGATTCACATTCTTCTACTGATTCCCTTACTTGACTACGAGGTGGATCTAATATCGCCAAGAAACTTAGAAAAATCAGATCTTTCTCAATACTCTCTCTAGTTTCTACGAATTTATTTTCTATTTTTTTATATGCAACAGCTAAAGTTCTATAACCTTGTTTTGCTTTTGATTGAATATTCTTCAAAATCTCTTCCTTTTTATCCATTGATAGGGTTACTATTTGTCTATTGGTTTCTATGCGAGTACATATTTCTAGAATTTTTTCAGGAGCACCTTTAGAAAAGATATAATTAGTATCACCATCGCTATTTGATCTACAAATGGTAGACATACGTTTGATTTCAGAACTAAATGAAAATTCCTTTATCTTTTCATAGCTTCTCTTAATATCATATAAGATATAACCCGCTTTTTCAGCTAATACTAGAAGTGCTGCTTCTGTAGGTGATCCTAAAGCTCTTCTTACTGCCATTTCTTTCCTGTCTTTTCCTCTTACTTTAACATCTTCATAAATAAGATTTGCATTATTATTTAATACACTTGATTCAATGAACGTTTGAAATGTTTTATTATCCTGTAGGTTAATAACTTTACCATTTTCTGAAATAGAGCCTTCAGTTTCATATCCAGAACCTGTAACATTATATTCTACGTTATTAATCCAAAACTTTTCTACTGTCATTTCATTTTTGGTTATTGTTCCAGTTTTATCTGAGCAAATTACAGATACCCTGCCTAAGGATTCAATAGCAGAAAGATTTTTTATAATAACACCATGTTGAGCCATATTAAGAACGCCAGTAATTAAAACAAGTGTTGTCAATATGGGCAAATTAATAGGCATAATATTCATTGATCTTAGAATTGAGCTAATCAATGCTTCACTGATATAATCTCCATAAAATTTTCCCTGAATGCCTAAAAGAGCAAATTTATATATAATCAGAACTGCAAGAATAAGAATTACAATGGAACCTAAGATATATCCAAGTTTGTTTAATTTTCTTGTTAATGGAATTTCTTCAATACTTCCCATTTCATTTAATTGAGTTGATATTTTTCCAATTTCCGTATTAACTCCTGTTCCTGTAACTACCGCCTTTGCCCTCCCAGTATCAACATATGTGCCCATAAATACCATATTAAATTGTTTCTGTATGGGTAATTCTGCATTTTTTAGTTCCCCATTATTTTTTTCAACAGGTTCACTTTCACCTGTCAGAGCTGCTTCATCAATAGTTAGGTTGACGAAATCAATGATTCTAGCGTCAGCAGGAATTTTATCCCCTTGTTCTAATAAAATTATATCTCCTGGTATTAATTCTCTTGTTGGGATTTCAAATTGTTCACCATCTCTCAAAACAGTTGCTTTTAATGCACCAATTTTTCTTAAAGATTCGAGGGCTTTCTGTGCTCTAAACTGCTGGATTATTACAGTTATAGAGTTTAGGAAAACTACAATAAAGGTAATTACTGTTGATGCTGGAGACCCTAGGAGTAATACGATAATTCCAGAAATTAGCAAGATAACTATCAAAAAATTAAAAATGGGAGCTAAATAAATTTTCCAAATGGATTTTTTAATTTTAGGTAATTCATTATATCCATATTTAGAATAAAATTGCTCCAAATTTGATAATTTTAACCCTTTTTCTTTATCCGTATTAAACTCTTTAAATAAATCATTAATAGATTTTGTATAATAGTTATTATTAGCTAAATGAATTTGAGACATTGTTTTATTATTAAGATAATTAACTTTATTGAATAATTATAATTATAGAATTCACCCTTATTAATTATTTATCCTTCAAAATGAGTTGTAGTTTTTAAACG
>JAEOSD010000209.1 GCA_016840545.1 Promethearchaeota archaeon | reverse complement strand
TGGATTAATATATCTAAAATAATCTATTAAATATTTATCTTTAGACTTAAGAGCTGTTAAATAATTGAAAAATTTGATGTCATAATATCCTTTAATATCAGAATGCGTCATACCAAATATTTTATGAATTTGGCTAAACCTCATGCCGTAATGTTCTTTACGGTAGTCATGATTTCCTATTGTCGTAAAAATTGGAACTAAAATTTCTTTTTTATTAATATATTCAGAGTCTTTTCCTAAGTATGGAGGTTTCTCTAAACCTCTGTTCAAACCTAATAGAATTTCAATAAAAACATGAAAGTTATTCTCATATAGATAATTACCCCTGGCTATATTAAGATAATCAATTAAGTCCCCAGTCATTAATACAAAATCTAATTCATTTTGTATAGCTTTTTCATTTACAAATTCAATAAAAAGTCTTAAACTGTAATTGAAATTATACTTAGCATATCTCAATTCTTCATATTTTTCTTCCTGAAAGTCTTCTCGAAATTCAAAATCTCTTGTTAAAACGAATGTATCAATCTTACTAATTTTCTTATTTCTTTTTTTATAATATTCCAATTTAGCTCTTGCTTTTTCTTTAAGAAAGTTTAAAATAAAATCATTTCTACGTGCAATATGGAAATCTGAAGCATGAATAAACTCGAAACTTTTCCATTCCTTATTAAATATAGCAATACTATGGTAATTTACCTTATTATCAATTCTATTAGGAATATCATGAACTATATCGAATAATAAGAAGTTTTTTTTAATTTCCTTTAGCAATTGCTCAATTTGTTTTACAATAGAAATTTCTAATTCAAATTTTACATTATATAACTCCTTTCTTTTTCCGAATACATTATCTAATTGTAAAACGCAATTGAAGATGTCCCAAATAATACAATTTTGTTCCTCCAAAATAGGTTGATCTCTAAAATCTAAATTTTCAATTTTAGAAATCTCAGTCAATTTAATAGGATATAAATCCCCTCTTCTTTGTTGAAAATTTCCCTCATCCTTTAGTATTGGCTGAATAAATATATTTAAATGAAAATATTCTAAAATTCTTTTGATAGAATGTGATGGTTTAGTGATTATTAAGGAATCAAATACGACATTTCGATTATACTCATTTGCTTTATTCTTAAAATCTCTTAAATTGAGTAAAATAGGTTGCCCTAAATTTGGCTTTATTATTATTGGAAAACTTCCTTCAGATAAATCTAACATTTCTAATATAAATATCTCAACTTTAAATGGATAAAATTAGCTTAATAATAATTAGTTGCTTTTTTCAAATAAAAGAATTTATTTATTATTTTTATTCATATTCGAAATCTAAATTTTAATAAAAACTTTTGAAAATCTCAATATTTTTAATTATTTACATATATAAAATTATCTATTCAATTCTTTCCTATGTTATAAAAAAATCTAATAAAGTCAAAGATTTAAATATATGAAAATTGTATATCTTATATATCTTAAATTGGATGTTTAAAATGAAAGATTATTTAATTAAACGTCTATTTGAACAAAACGAAATTCATTTTTCGTATTTAAATAAAAATTAAATTTTAAATTACAAATTCTACTTTTAATTTAATAAAGAGTATAAAATATAAAAGTCAAAATTCAGCAATATGACGGATGAACTAAGGGAAGAAGAGGAAAGTAAGTCGGAAAGCAAAGTGGAAAAAGATGATGATAGAGTAGATAAGGAATTTTTAAGCAAAGCAAAAGATTCAAGAGACTTAATAGATAAAAAGTTAAGGAGTTTTGAAAATAGCATTGAAGATATTTCTGATACCATTAAGAATGGTGAAACTGAAGAGGAGCTAAGGAAAAAAGAGGAAACTCAGATAGAAAAATTAAGTGAAGAAATTAAGAGCGAACAAGAAAAACTTGATCAAATTAAGAAAAAAATTGAAGATAAAGAAGATTATCTAACTGCTATTGAAGAAACAATAAAAGCATTAGAGGATCGATACAATCGGAAAAATGAAGAAATGCAAAACTTAGATGAGAGAATAGAGATTACTACCGAGAGTAAAGAAACATTAGAAGAGGAATATAAGGAACTAATAAAGAATAATGAGCAATTAATCAAAACCTATGAAGCTAGGCAGGTAGATTTAATAGTACTAACTGATAGTGTAAAAGAAAAAGTCACAACCCAGGACGATTTAAGATCAAAAATAGCTAAAATTAATCAAGAATTTCAAGAAAAAGAACAACTCTTAGAAAAACAGAGAGAAGAAGCAGAAGCTTTAGATAAGAAAATAAAAAGCCTAACAGCAGAAAATGAGACTTTAAAAGTTTCAATTGGAAAAAATAGGTTTGAATTAGACCATACTAATAAAGAAATTGAAGCTAAAGAGGAAGAAAAAAAACTACTATCCGAACAGTTAGAGAAAAAAGAAAAGAGAATAAAAGTCATAGAGCAACATATTGAAGATTATAAAGAAGGATTTCCTGAGATGGAAAAACAAAGACAAACATATGAAGAACTTTTAGCAAAATATAAAGTTCAATTAACTGAAAAACAACAACAATTAATTAATGTTGAATCAAGGATTCAAGGTCTGAACGATAATTTAGAGTCTTTTGATGAACAAATTTCTAAAAAAGAAACTTTAATTGAGGCTAATGAGAAAAGAATAGATGATTTGAAAAAAGATATTGATATTAGCAATAAGGAATATATTGAAAGAGAGGAGCGGTTAAATTCTCTTACAGAAAAATTAGAATATATGCAAACTGAACATGATAAACTTGTTAAATCAAAAGAAGTTATTGAAAACAGCACAAATGAATCTAAAGCATTACTTCAAAAATTAAAAATAGAATTGGAAAATCAAGAAGAAGAAATAAGAGATAAGGAAAGTAGAATTCATAGATTAGAGACTTTATCATTCATCTATAGACTTTCAAAATTCTTTGGCGGGATATTAATCGGTGTAGGGATCTTCTTTATTATTCTTGTGATAGGTGATATGTTTAATTTTATCAATTTTGGAGATGCTCAGATTATAAATTTTGGGGATTTCAGTTTGGGGGTTCTAGCTTTATTATTATTAATAAGCGCTATATTTTCAATTATTTCTGGGATATTTCACCTCGAGAAATCTTAAAATTAATAGTTTTTGATTAACTTCTAATTTTAAAAAATATTAATTGGCGATCAAAATTGACTGAATCTAAAATGGAAGAGATTTTACCTAAAAGAACCCTAAAGTTGTCTCAAGCAGTAATATATGGAATAGGTTGTGGAATAGGGGGATCAATATTTATTCTTTTAAGCGATGGAATTGCAAGCGCAGGACCTGGAATTTTAATAAGTTTGATTTTATGTGGAATTCTTATTTTTTTTACTGGTCTTA
>JAEOSD010000098.1 GCA_016840545.1 Promethearchaeota archaeon | reverse complement strand
AAAGAGACTAATTCTAATTTATACAAAAGTTGGGCTTACTATAAATGGAACTCAATAATCTTATGGCGTATGAATTACTTGAAAAAATTAAAAATAGAGAAATTACTATTCAAGTTGTAATTCGTAATGCTTTTGATAGAATTGAGAAATCTGATAAACTCTTTCATTCATTTGTTAACCTTTCAAAAGAAAAAGCACTCAAGAAAGCCAAAGATTTTGATTCGAATATCCAAAAAAGTAGGAAGATTGGGAGACTTCTTGGCTTACCTTTTGCTAACAAAGATCTTATATGCGTAAAAGATTTCCCTACCACTTGTTGTTCGAATATCTTACAAGGTTACCAGCCACCATATAATGCATCCGTTATTGAAAAGATAGTAGAACAAGAAGGAGCAATTCATATTGGAAATACCAATATGGATGAATTTGCAATGGGGAGTTCTACGGAAACGAGTTGCTATGGTCCTACTTATAACCCATGGGATTTGGACAGAGTTCCAGGAGGGTCAAGCGGGGGAGCAGCAGCATCCATTATATCAAATCAAGCCAAAATTGCTCTTGGAAGTGATACGGGAGGTAGCATTAGATGCCCTGCATCTTTTTGTGGAGTGGTAGGATTAAAACCCACATATGGTAGGGTTTCGCGGTATGGATTGATTGCTTTTGCAAATTCATTAGATCAAATTGGCCCAATTACTAAATGTGTGTACGATTCAGCATTAATGCTTGAGATTATATCAGGAAAAGATCCACAGGATTCTACATCAGTAGATATTAAAGTGGATAAATATACTGAAGAAATCAAAAAATCTGTTGAAAAAAAAACAGTTGGAATTCCAAAAGAATTTTTTAGCGATGGAATTGAGCCACAGGTGAAAAATTCTGTAAAAAATGCGATTAAAAAATTGGAAAGTTTGGGAGTATCTTCAATAGAAGTAACAATCCCTCACCTTGAATACACTATTGCTACTTATTATATACTCTGTATGAGTGAAGCGAGTTCGAATCTAGCGAGGTATGATGGACAAAGGTATGGAAAAATGAGCCAAAATCTAGAAGGGGATGTTTTTGATGTTTTCAATAGAACCAGAGGTGAGAAGTTCGGGGCAGAAGTAAGAAGAAGAATCTTTTTAGGCACATATGCTTTATCAGCAGGTTATTATGACCAATATTATATCAAGGCACTAAAGGTCAGGACATTAATTAAAAACGATTTTCAAGAGGCATATAAGAATTGTGATGTCATTATCGGCCCAACAATGCCATGTACGGCATTTAAAATAGGAGAATTAATAAATGATCCAATTCAGATGTACACAATAGATATATTGACATGTCCAGTTAATTTAGCAGGTTTACCTGCTCTTTCAATTCCTTGTGGTTTTGATAATGATGAATTACCTATTGGTTTTCAAATTATTGGCAACTATTTTGATGAAAGTGAAATCCTTAACGTTGGATATCAACTAGAACAAGAATTAAATATTTTTAGGAAAATTCCTTCATTAACCAAGGGAGGGATGTAAAATAAGCCTTGAAAACCCAGAAATAATAATTGGATTGGAGGTTCATATTCAACTTACCAAATTAAGAACTAAATTATTCTGTAGTTGTAATAGTGATTACAGAGATGCGGAACCTAACACTCATCTGTGTCCAATTTGTATTGGGTTACCAGGGACATTACCCGTAATAAACAATAAAGCAATAGAGTTTGCAACAAAAATAGCATTAGGATTAAATTGCCAGATTAATGAAGTAATGTACTTTTTTCGTAAAAATTACTTTTATCCAGATCTTCCCAAAGGTTTTCAGATATCACAATATAATAAAGCAGGAGGTAAGGCTTTCGCAGATGGTGGAAAAGTAACGATAAGGTTAAATTCCAATAAGAAGGATATTCTCCTAGACAGAATCCATCTCGAAGAGGATCCTGCAAGACTAGTTCATAAGGGTAGTATAAGAACATCACCCTATACCTTAGTAGATTATAATCGTTCTGGAATCGCTTTAATAGAAATAGTTACAGAACCAGTTCTAAGTTCACCAGCAGAAGCAAGAGAGTTCCTAAACCAATTAAAATTAATTGTTCAGTATACTGGTATTTCAGATTTAAGTTTAGAAGGTTCTTTAAGAGTAGACGCGAACATTTCTATCAAGGGACATCCTAGAGCAGAAGTGAAAAACATAAATAGCTTCAAAGAAGTTGAAAGTGCATTAATTTATGAAATTATGAGGCAAAAAAATGAAATAAAAAAAGGAAAAGAAATTATTCAAGAAACAAGGCATTGGGATGGAAGAGTCACCATACCATTAAGAACAAAAGAGTTTGAGAAAGATTATAGGTATTTTCCGGAACAAGATTTGGTCCCGATTATAATTACTAAAAAAAATATTGATGAAATTAGAGAAAGCCTCCCAGAAATGCCATATGAAAGAGTTTCTCGTTTACAACACCAATATATGTTATCAGAATTTGATGCAGAAAATCTCATCTTAGATAAAGATATTGCCGATTTTTATGAAAATGGCGTTAATTCAGATCCGACATTTGGTCCTAATGAATTTAAACTGTATTGTAATTGGTTAATGAATGATATTGTAGGTTGGTTAAATGAAAACAATAGTAAAATTATTGATACTAAATTAAAACCCCATTATATTGTCGATTTAATCTTAAATATTAAAAAGGGGACTATAACTACTAAAATGGCGAAAACGATGATAAATGATATGATGAAAGGAAAAACAATTTCAAAAATATTAGAAGATAAAGATAAAAAACGGATTTCAAATGAGTTCATTCTCGAGAAATATTGTAAAGAGGCAATTGAGGAAAATCCTAATATTATAAAAGATTTTGAAAAAAATCCAAAAGCCTTTGAAGCATTAATAGGAAGGGTAATGGCTAAAACAAAGGGACAAGCTGATCCTAAGATCACTAGGAAAATATTAAGAAATTTATTGCATTAGCTCAATAAAATTATTAAAAAAAGAGAAAAATAAAATAATCTAAAGCATCCTTCTAAGCGTATCTGCTGCTGCACTTAATTTTAAATTAATTATCCCTAACTGTGCTTCCACAGTTGTTATGATACACAGTATATTACCACCAACTTCAGAAAACAAAATCCTTCCTTTTGCACTTTCTATTGTCGCCATAAAAAATTGACCTTGTTCAAGTTCTTTTGTAGCTCTTTGAGAAGCTTTTAAGATCAGGGTAACCATAGCAGCGACAGCCTCTGGATCTACCCATCCTGGCAGAGCACTCCCCCTAATCAATCCGAATTTCTCTATTAAGGCAGCACCATGAACTCCTTTAATTGATTTCAAACTCTCAAGGATATCCTCTATTCTTTCTCCCATTTAGGTCATCTCTTTTACATTATAGCTTTTTTGATTTTAATATTTTTATTTCAGTGAAAAAAATATATATTTATTATTATTTTATAAATAACCTTATGATAATATAATAGATATCTAAGATTTAAAAATATTTAAGTATCAAAATATTAAATTTTTAAATACAAGAATATTTCTGTGAATTCTATGGTTAATATTATTTATCGTCATTATCAAAAAGGAGACGATAAACAGCTTGCCGATCTTTTCAATAGAGCATTTCAGATGAATGGGTTTGGTTTTGTTAGAACACCTAAAAATTGGAAATGGAGATATTTCAATTCACCTGGTTTTGAAGCAGAAATGATCCAAATCGCGGAGGATATTGATAGTAATAAGATTGTCGGAATGATTTGTGTAAATCCAGTTGAAAAAGTTAATTTAAATGGCATAACATATCTGAATGGTAATATCAATGATGTTTCATGTCATCCAGATTATACAAGACAAGGAATAGCTAAAAGATTAATGCAAATGTCATTAGACTATATGCAGAAGAAAGAATGTGATATCTCATTATTACTTACTGGATTTAATGGTTTTCCAAGAAAAAGATTATATTCAAAGTTTGGATATAAAGATTTTAATAGATATTTTGGTTATGTAAGCTTTCCTAACTTATATAAATTAATACGGGACTTACCAGCTACACTTCTTCTTTTTCCGGTGTTATTTACTTTTTCATTTATTCCCCGGGTGATTAATAAAATTTGCATCAAATTAAATTCATATTTTAAAAGATTTAGCTATGAAATTGCATATGATACTAAACATTTTGAATATATGGAATCTGTCAATAAAGTATTCAGAAAGATTTATTCAGGTTATCCTTCCTTTGATAAAAGGAAAATAATTTGGGCAAGAATTAATGTATCATCAAAAAGACATAAACCTACTTATATTACTATTAAAAAAAATGATAAAACTGTTGGAGGAGTGATTTTAACCCATTGTAATGTGTACTCATTCAAATATGGATTGAAAATCAGAATTGGTATTACACATGAATTATTTTTAGATAAAACTCAATTTAATAATGAAAAAGAGCTTAATTATGGTTACCTCTATTTAATCGATAAACTTTTAAAAGCAGCAAATCGTAGATTTGTTGGATTGTTATTAATTGAAGTAAGCTCTAAAAACTGTATTTTAAGAAGATGTTTAAAGGAATATTATTTCTTCAAATTTCAAGAACAAAGCATTATGATGTTAAAATTAAAAGATGAACTAAAAATCTCAAAACCAGAAAAAAGTCTTTTTGTACCGACATATCTCTCATTAGGATTTCCATAGAGCCCAAATCAAATATATTTAGTAAATCTTTCAATAATTTTGTTTATATGAAGTAAAAATTGGACTCTTAAAGAAATTTATATTTCCTTTAATTTTTGAAATTAGAATAAAAAAGAGTTGAATTATAAATGAGTAAGATTATTAAATGGAAATATAATGATTTCTTTAGCAATCAGTTAAGGAGAGAGAAATTAATTAATATGCTTCTATGTGAAATAATTTTCCTAAAAACCCAAATTAATAAATACAAATTAAATGATCCAGAAAATTATATTAAACCAGGCTTAAAGAAGCTCGAATATCTCTTAAATATCTTAAAAAATTATGATAGTGAGCTATCTGATTCAGATTTTGATAAAATTATCAGGTTTATCTATGAAACCTTTAAAAATATTATTGAAACCTTAGAATAAAAAAAATATTTGAAAAAAGAGTATAATTATTATTATTAAAGATCGTTTTTTTAAGTTACATCTTAACCATGTCTCCTAAAAGAGCCATCAGGGTTTCCTTTTTGGGCGCTCCCTTCATTAATTCCCTAATTCTTTCGGTGATTAATTGTGGTGTGAAGGGTTTATGATCATTTTTAATTTGATTAACAGTATGCCATCCTTGGAATAGCATAATTCGATCACCAACAACTCTAAAGACTTCTCCGCTAATTTTTTTAGCGTTATCCGATGCTAAAAATACAATCATCGGTGCCACGTTCGATGGGTGGAACACATCCATGCCTGTTTCATCGAGTTTTTCCATAAATGTGGCTGTTTGCGGAGTAGCGTCTACAGTCAAACGAGTACGTGCTAAAGGGACGATACAATTAACTGTAGCATATTTCTTAAGCTCCATTGAACAAATTATAGTAAAAGCGGCAATTCCTGCTTTAGCCGCACCATAATTAGTTTGCCCCATATTTCCTAATAAGCCAGCATCCGATGCGGTATTTATGACTCTACCAAAATTCCCGAGTGACTCATCTGCTTTACCTTTTTCTCTAAAATAAGCTGCTGCGTGACGTGTCATGTTGAAAGTACCTTTCAAATGTACTCCAATGACATCATCAAATTCTGCTTCAGTCATGTTAAATAACATTCTATCTCGTAGAATTCCAGCATTATTAACTACGATATCTAGTTTTCCAAATTCAGAAATAGCTTGATCAATCATTCCCTTAGCTTTATTAAAATTCGTAACGGAATCATAATTAGCTACAGCTTTTACTCCTAATTTCTTAATTTCCTCAGCAACTTGATCTGCAACTTTAGTTTCAGCTCCCGAACCATCAAAACCAGCACCCAAATCATTTATTAATAAATTACAGCCTTCTTTAGCCAATGCTTTTGCTTCTTCAAACCCTAAACCGCGTCCAGCGCCAGTAATTATCGCTACTTTTCCATCTAACATTCCCATTTTTTAAATTCAACTCATTTTTTTATTATTTAATTATTTTTTTCTAATATGTTATAATTAGATTTCAATTTCAAAACTTAAAAAATTTTAAGAATTTATATTTATAATTCCGTAAGATAATTTAAATTTCAGATAAGGAAAATTAATGGAACTCATAACACATAGTTTAACGGGTGTAATTATTCAAATTTTATGTTATAAATTTTTAATTTTTCCTATAAATCTCATAGTTACGATGGTTTTTGCATTTTTTTCGCATTTTATTATAGATACTTTAGCTAAGATGACTTACCATATTCCAGAATCGCGGAAAGAAGATAAATTTTGGTTAATTTGGCATATTATTATTTTAATATCTTCTGCAGCGGTAATAGTTGTATTTATTGTTCCTTTTTGGTTAGGAATATTATTTGCTAATTTAGTAGATATTTGGGATTGGGTAATTTTAAGAACTATACGAAATAGAAAAAAAAGAAAGAATCCTGAGTCAAATTGGGCAAATTTAAACAAATATTTCATTCATAATATCATTGATTGGATTCGAGAAAAACCTTGCTCTTGGCTTTCAAATTTGAATTATAGAAAATATGGTATAATTTTAGAAATTATCCTTATAATTTTTTTATCAATTTTGATTTGGATCTTTTTATAATATATCTTTAAAATTTTGGAAATAGAATAAATGACTTTTACAATTACAATCTGATGATCCAAAATTTTTAATAAAATCATCGCATTGTTCAAGGAGTTCTTGAGCGATAATACATTCTAAAGGCTGGATTGAAGGAATGAGATATAACTTTACTATACTAGAATTTATATCTGCCAATAAATAATCTATATGCCAGTGAAGCTTTTTTTCATTTTTATTTAAAAAATGCCGGTTTACTCGGTTCAGCAATGTAGAGGACCCAGTATTACCCATTGCAGAACCTACATAAAGATAAAATCCCTTAGAAAAAAGAACATTTCTAAGCGAGCCGATTTTAATACTTTTTTCTTTTTCAAATAGTATTACTAAGATGTAAGAGCCCTTCATTCAATAACATTTTTTCTTATGATAATGATAACATCCATCGCAGATATAAGCTCCACAATTTTTACATATATTTGCGCAATTATCGCATAATGGGGTAAAACAATCAACACACTCATAAACAATTCCCTCAGGAGCTTCATCACCACAATTTTCGCATATTATTTGACCCAACCTAATCACTTATAAGATATTTTGATGAATTATTGATTAATTATACAATCAAAAATTATAAAAAATCTTTATTATTAGTTAAATAAGTTTACAAAATTAGAGATGATTCCATGAATAACATATTCTTTACAGAAAAACATTATAGATTACGAGAAAAACTTAAAAATTTTTTAAGTACAGAATTAGAACCGTTTAAAAATGATATTAATAACCAAAAGAAAGTTCCACTTCCTTTAATTCGAAAATTGGGTAATGAGGGATATTTCGGACCTTTAATTCCTGAAAACTATGGTGGTACAGATTTAGGTATGGTTGGACACTGCCAAATTACTGAAGAAATCTCAAAACTTAACGTTGCTGTGTCAGTTACTCGAACACCCTGCATTTTAGATGGATATCTTTTAAAAGAACACGGTAATGAAGAACAGAAAGAAAATTTTCTAAAAAAAATAGCAAGAGGGGAAAAAATTTGTAGTATTTGTGTAACTGAAGAAGAAGCTGGTTCAAATGTAGCAGGAATTAAAACAATCGCAAAAAAGACAGGGAATTTTTATAGTCTAAATGGTTCAAAAAAATTTATCACTAACGCAGGAATCGCAGATTACTACTTTGTCTGGAGTATTACAGATCCAAATATTAATCCCCGAAATGCTATGAGTGTGTTTATAGTCGAAAAAGATACACCGGGCTTGACTATTGAAAATCCATATGAATTAATGGGAGTTAATGGAATATATAATGGAATTATTCAATTAAATGACGTGGAAGTACCTAAAGAAAATCTTATAGGAGGAGAGGGAACAGGCTTTCAGAGCCTAATGGATACTTTTAACGTGGAAAGACTAACTTTAAGTTCCGAGTGTAATGGAATTTCTTTAGCTGCCCTAGAAGACTCTAAAAGTTACGCTAAAAGTCGAGTTCAATTCAATAAAGTTATTTCTTCCTTTCAACTAATAAGAATAAAGATTGCAGATATGGCTACAAAACTTCAAGCAGCCAGATTATTAACTTATAGTGCAGCAGCATTAAAAGAAAAGAAAATTGACATCACAAAAGAGGCTTCAATGGCAAAAGCCTTCTCTAGTAAGACTGCTGTAGAAATTACATCGGAAGCAGTTCAGATTCATGGAGGTGATGGCTATACAGACACGTACCCCGTTGAAAGATATATGAGAGACGCAAAGTTCTTCCAAATTGGAGGAGGGACTTCAGAGATACAAACCTTAATTGTTGCGCGGGAAGAATTGAAATAAAGATATATCACTTCTTTGCTTTATTATTTGTAACTTTACGGATTTTTGGCTATAGCATACAAAATATTAATTTTATATTAGCCCTTGCGAATATTATATTATGACTAAAGTTTCGAATCTTATTGAAAAAGTTGCTATCATAGGTGCTGGTACTTTAGGAACACAGATTTCTATGATAGCAGTATATTATGATTATAAAGTTAAGGTTTATGACCCTAAAAAAGGAGCTTTTAGGGAAAATTTTGAAAAACTTCGCTCAGAATTAAGAAGTAAAAAGATTCAACCAATAATTCCTTGGGATAAATGGGAAGAGTGTGCAAATAATATTCAACAAATGAAGAATATAGAAGAAACTATTAAAGGAGCAGATCTAATTATTGAAGCGGTTCCAGAAAAAATTGAACTTAAGCGAGAGATATTTAGGATAATTGGTCAAAAAGCAATGCCCAAAGCGATTATAGCAACAAATAGTTCATCACTACCTGTTTCGCGATTAGAATCAAGTAGTGGACGTCCTGAATACTGTCTTAATATTCATTTCTATTTTCCCCTCCAGGGGTTAAATATAGTAGACGTAATGGGAGGAACCCATACTTTACCTCAGGTCTTTGAGAAAGGCGTTGAGTGGGTTCGTTCTTTAAATTTTATTCCTCTAACTGTTAAAAAAGAGTTATTAGGATTTTGTTTTAATCGTGTTTGGAGAGCAATCAAGCGTGAAACACTTTATATGTGGGGAAATGGTTTTGTTGACTTTACAGATGTTGATCGCGCATGGATGGTATTTACGGGGTCAAGAGAGGGTCCTTTTGGACTCATGGACAAAATAGGGCTAGATGTGGTATATGATATTGAAATGGTATATTACAATGATTCTAAAGATCCAAAGGATCATCCCCCAGAAGCACTTTTGAATAAGATTAGAAAAGGTGAGCTTGGTGTAAAAACTGGGAAAGGGTTTTATACATACCCTGATCCAGAATTTCTTAATCCTAATTTTTTAAACGGTTCAAAATAAATTACTTTTTTTATTAGAATTTTTAAAAAAAGAGAGAAAAAATTTATTAAATTGGCGTAACACGAATCATTTTCTAAATTTATTAAAATCGGGTTTACGCTTTTCTAAAAATGCATTTTTTCCTTCAACAGCCTCATCCGTACCATAATAGAGCGAAAGTCCGCCAACTCCTAATTGTGTGATGCCCGTGGTTCCATCGCTCTCAGCTAAAAACGCATATTTAAGCATTTTTAATGCAGTTGGGCTCTTTTCTAAGATTTCTTGGCACCAACGGTCGACTTCTTCATCTAATTTTTCATACGGTACAACAGCGTTTACAAGTCCCATCTCGAGTGCTTGTTTTGCTGTATAACGACGGCATAGATACCATATCTCTTTGGCACGCTTTATACCTACAGCACGCATTAAATCCCCTGTGCCATACCCGGGATCAAAAGATCCTACACGTGGTCCTGCTTGTCCTAACTGAGCATGTTCAGCTGCAATACTTAGATCACAAACTACATGCCATACATGTCCTCCTCCTATCGCATAACCGTTTACACGAGCAATAACAGGTTTGGCAAGGGTGCGAATTTGATGAGTCACATGCTGCCAACCCACTTCCAGTGGTAAAATATATTCTCCCTTATATCCTCCTTTTTCACGGGTTGTTTGATCACCACCTGTACAAAAAGCTTTTTCTCCAGCACCCGTAAAAACTACTACACCAATTTCAGGATCCATACATCGATTGAAGGCATCAATCAATTCATGGATGGTATGTTGTGTACAGGCATTATATCTTTGAGGGCGATTTATTGTTATACGAGCAATTCTATCTTTCTTCTCATAAATAATATCTTCATAACTCATTGAATACATCCCAAATATTTTTTTATAATTATGAAATTTATAGATTAATCTTTAAAAATGAATGTAATATATATAAACAATCTCTAGTGAATAAAGAAGCAACAAATTTTAGGGTTGAGAAAAATTTATTTAAAAGGGTATAAATTCGTGAAAGAACTACATCCTTTTCCAATATCAGGAGTCATTCTTCCTGTTATTCTAAATACTATTCCTTCTCTGCCACATTCACTACATTTATTGAAATCTACTATTTCAACTATATCATCAAGCATGACAGCAACTCCAGCGTAGGATTTAACACCATAAGGGGTCAATACTTCTATTATACCAGGTTCATTTGTTTTTTTAATTCTTTCAAGACTACCAATCTCGCGGATGACTATATGAGCTTCATTTTTATCAAGATGAAAAAGAAAATCCTCATACTTTTTACTCCAATGACCACCACAAGCAATAGGAACTTCCGTTGCACCATAATTATCAGCAATATTCTGATATGGGATGTTAAAAAAATCCGAAATTGTTTCCATAAACTCTGCTTTGTTTATTTTATACCCTAGTTTTACTCTACCTTTTATACCATCCCATCCTCCCCCACCTAGCTGGATTCTGAAGGTTTCGGGCATGCTAAAACCTTGGTTATGTTTTTTATAATAATCTTTAAAATTTTGAAACATTAAGGGTGCAGAATTTGCAACTAATGTAGGAATTTGTTTGCTTTCTACTTCTTTAAGGCTTTTTTCCATTAATTTTCCATCAAGTTCAATAAATACTTTTTTCTTAAAATGGCTCATTATGTAGGAGACAGTTTTCACAAGTTTAAATTTCAATAGGTAATCTATGTGATAATTTTTCCAAATATCAGTAATATCTCTATAAAAAAGAAAACCACGTTTTCCATGCCACTCCCCCGGCATTTTATTCATAAATGCAAGAGATGGAGCAAACAAAATGAGGCGTTTAATAATGTGCATGTTTGAAAATTCTTCAAATACTTTTTTGTAATTATTTTTGAAGACTTCAATATCCTCAGTATCCCTCCCTATTAAGCTTGGATCCCCAGTTGTAGACGAACTTAATGTCCAATATGCTAATTTGTTATAAGGTATCCGTAATAATTCGGGAAATTTTCCATTAGATTCTTTAAAGTAATTCCAGTTTATATAAGGAATTTCATCCAGATTTGATTCTTTGATAGTCTGATCTAAATCATATTCTGTTTCTTCACAGATTTGTTTATATAACTTGCAGTCATTAGAAGTTGCCTCAACTTCATTCCTTAAGTCATTAAATATTATTTGAGATGCCATAATGATTACCTCAATCTATAAGTTATTTGAACCAATTTAAAAACTTTTGTTATATAAATTAAAAAAACTTTATATTTCGTGAAACCTATATTTCACGATTATAGATGATTGAGTCAAATATACAGAGGTAATATCAATCTTTAATGCAGAACCATTTTTTGCTTAATTTCTTGTACTAATTTGGTACCTTCTCTGTTTACTTGCGAGAAAATATCCCTTAATATTTCACTAATTTCAATATTTTTTAATTCACATGAAATATATAAGAGCGATAAAACTTGTTTTGCTAAAGCTTCGAAATTCTGAGTATCATCAATGGGTATTCTTATTCCTAGTGCTTTAAGATCCATTTGAGTTTCCTTTTCTTGTTGACGGATTACAAATAAAATATCATTTTTACGGCCTTTCCACATTTCTGTGATAGCTCTAATGGATAAAATATATCTTTTTGTCGGACTTCCAATTCCATGAACATCTTTGGCAAAACTCAAAGGTTC
>JAEOSD010000097.1 GCA_016840545.1 Promethearchaeota archaeon | reverse complement strand
ATTGTACAGGTTGTCGACGATGTGAATTTGGATGCCCTGAATGGTGTATTTATGTTTTAGAAGAGGAAGAAGAAAAATTGGCTGAAAAAGCCAAAATTTTAGGAGGGATATAAAATGAATATTGAAAATGGAAAGAGATTTTTGCCAGAAGGAAGGCATTTGATGATGGGAAATGTTGCGATGGCAGAAGGAGCACTGTCATCAGGATTAAAATTTTTTGGTGGATATCCAATAACTCCCAGTACTGAGGTGATTGAACATTTAGCAGTCAGGTTACCCCAAGTTGGAGGAATTTGCATGCAAATGGAAGATGAACTAGCTTCTATTAACTCAGTAATAGGAGCCTCTTTGGTAGGGGCAAAATCAATGACTGCTACGTCAGGACCTGGCTTATCATTGATGGTAGAAACAATATCTATGGCTGCAAATCTGGAAGTTCCGTTTGTTTTTTGTGATGTCCAAAGAAATGGTCCTGGAACCGGTTTTGTTACAGAACCTCATCATAATGATATAGGTTTAGTACGCTTTTCAGGAAATGGAGAATTTCAGGTAATAGCACTTGCGCCAATGACTTGTCAAGAACTTTTTGATTTAACAATAACAGCCTTTAATTATGCTGAAACATACCGGTGTCCTGTTTACATTTTATCTGATGCATATTTAGGTCATTTACATGAGATAGTTAATGTTCCTCCTAAAGAAGAAATTCAAAAACGAGTTATAGACAGAGAATTACCCACGCCTGATCAATTTATTAAGAAATTTACCTATAAGGATGACATTACAGGGGAATTAGTTATCCCTAAACCTCCTCAAATGGGAACTGACTATTGTCCAGGGATGTTTCTTCATCAACCTCATAATTATGAAGGATTACCAACCCCTAAACCTATGCAGTTTATGGAAGCAATTATGGATAAGATAAATAAAAATAAAGATAAAATCTGTATTACTGAGCAATACAAATTAGATGACGCTAATATTGTAATTATTGCTTATGGCTTACCAGTACGCTCAAGTTATAGAGCTGTCGATATTGCAAGAAAAGAAAATATCAAAGTAGGTATTTTTAGATTGGTTACTGTTTGGCCCTTTCCTGATAAACGGGTTAAAGAAGTAGTTAAAGATGCAAGGGCAGTAATCGTTCCTGAGTTAAACTATACTGGATATGTTGCAGAACAAGTTGAAAGGGTAACTAAACTTGACACTCCTGTTATAAAGATACCTAAGGTTTGTGAATTTCACCATCCAGACGACATTTTAAATATAATCAGGGAGGTGGCTAAATAATGCCAGATATTGGTCGAATGCTTCCTAATGAGAAACCAGAACATCCTTATGTAATCTTTTCATATGGAGGAAGTATGTATAAAAATTTTGCTACAAGATTTTGTTCTGGTTGTGGATATGGTATAATAGGTCATATTTTCACCCGGATCTTTGAAGATGAGAAACTAGATCCTCATTTATATCCAACTATAATCGGAATTGGTTGCTATAGTCAAATGTTATTATTAATTCATGCAAAATCACAGAAGATTTTAGCTCTTCATGGCAGAGCGCCTGCAGTTGCTACAGGAATAAAAATGGCAAATCCAAATATGAAGCCTATTATTTTCTCTGGCGATGGGGATTGCTTAGGGATTGGTGGTAATCATTTTATTCATCTTTGTCGCAGAAACCTTGATTGTATTATTTTCATTTTTAATAATAGTATTTATGCTATGACTGGTGGTCAAGGGGCTCCAACCACGCTTTATGGGGCGACTAGTAGCACAACTCCTTATAAAATGTTTGAAAATAGAAGTGATGGAGTAGAATTAGCATTGGCAGCAGGAGCTACATATGTAGCAAGAACTACAGTAGCCCATCCTAGAACTTATATAAAATATTTTCAAAAAGCATTGAACCATAAGGGTACATCTGTTATTGAGGTTATTACTCCTTGTGTTACGTACTTTGGTAGGAAAAACCTTGATAATTTAGGAGCTGAATACATTGAACAAGAAGGAGAAAAAATGGATACAGGAGGTAAAATGATTGACTGGATTAAAAAAAATACTGTTCGCATAAACCAAGCAAAATTCATGACTGAAGAAGAATTGTTTAATAAATACATAATAGGTGAATTTAGATATCAACCAGATAAACCTGAATATTCTGAAGAGTATGCCAAAATTCAAAAGATTGCTATGGAGGAAAAATAAATATGACTCGTTTTGAGACACGTATCGCAGGTTATGGAGGTCAAGGAGTAATTACTTTAAGTAAAATGATAATCACTGCCAGTTCTTTGTATGAAGGATTAGCTGGAACACAAACAGAAGCATATTCAGCAGCAGCCAGAGGAGGAAAGTGCTGGGCTGAAGTTGTTATTGATTTAGATAAAACTGTGAAAGTTATTGATTATCCAAAAGCACTAGAGCCTTACGATTTTTTAATTATTCTTTCTGAAGAAGCAGCTGCAGATGTTAAACCAAATATGATAAAAAAAGAACCCAATACAGGGTATTTAATCTGGGATAATTCTACCATTCAAAAAGTTAGAGCAGCTAAGAAGGTTGACAAATCCTTGGGTATACCGATTCAGAAAATGGCTGTTGAGAAATTTGGAAATATTGTATATGGGAATTCAATTTTATTAGGTGTCTTTACGATTCTTTCTGGTATTTTTTCTGAAGAATCTGCCCTTGAAACTATCAAAAAATTCGTACCAAGTTCTACATTAGATAGAAACTTAGAATCATTTGAATTGGGCAAACAAGAGGCTATAGAATTTCTTAATCGATTAAAGGAGGGAAATAATTAACGTGTTTATTGGAAAAGTTAAAAAAGGTTGGACTGAATTAGAAAATGAGATTATAAAAACAAACAAATGTGTATATTGTGGAGCTTGTGCTGCTTTTTGTGCGAATATTAAATTTAATAGAGAGAAGGAAATACCTATAGAAGATGGTTCGTGTAAAGATACAAATACTTGTAGAGATGGTTTTGGATTATGTTATAACTTATGCCCTAAAACAGAAATTGACAGAATTTCATTATCTTTATTGGATAAATGGGTGTTTGGAAAAAAGCATGATAAAATCTTGGGGCATTATATTGATATTTATTCAGTAAGATTAACAGATAAGACGAGAGAAGTGATTCCAAGTCGTGCTGGGCCTTTAACTGGTTTATTATGGGCTGCAATGAAAAATGGTTTGATTGATGCTTCTATTATTACTGATAAAGATGAAAATTTCAGCCCTTTTCCTGTGATTGCTAAAAATGAACAAGATTTATTTAGAGGTGCTGGCTATAAGCCAAGTCAAAGTCCAACGATATCACTCGTGGGAGAAGCTATTAATAAAGGGTTTACTGATATTGCTGTAGTTGGAACTCCTTGCCAAATTCAAGCATTAAGAAAGTTACAAAATCATTCTATTTTTGATTATGAAGCATATGATTTAGTTTCTTTAGCAGTTGGTACTTTTTGTTTCGGCACATTTCATAATCAAAAATTAAGGGAGTTATTTATGGAATTAGATATTAAACCAAATCAGATTGAAACGATTGATTCTCATCAACAAAACTTTAAGATGAAAATTAAAACAAACTCTACAACTAAAGAAATTGCATGTAATTATTTATATGAAAAAGCCATTAGAAACGCTTGTTTTACATGTTCTGACTATACCGCATCGTTTGCTGATATCTCAGTGGGAAGGGTTGGAAGTGAACACGGGTGGGACACATTGATAATTAGAACAAAACGGGGTAAACAGGTTTTTGATGTAGCCTTAGAGCAAGGATTCATTGAGGTAAAACCACTTGGAAAAGATGATGAAGAATTAGTGTTAGATATTACAAGAAACAAGGTAGAGATCGTAGAAATTGATTCCATTGTTGAACATTCTCCAGATATTAAAAGTTTTATTGTTAGAAATCAAAGAATTGCCAAGGCATATCGTCCAGGAATGTTTGTAATGCTATGGATTCCTAATGTTGACTTTTTTCCAATGTCTATCTCAAATGTTGAAGAAAATATGCTTGAAATTACTGTTCAAAAGATCGGCGAAGGTACAATTAAATTATTTGAACTACAAAAGGGAGATTTAATAGGAATTCGAGGACCATATGGTAATACTTTTAACTACGAGGATGCAAATAATATCTTAATAGTTGGTGGTGGAATGGGTATAGCTGCCTTAACATCATTGATCGAGCCACTTAAGAAGAATAAGAAAAATATTTTTGTTTCTATTGGCGCTAAAGATGAGGCATCGTTAATATTTTCTGAAAGATTAATTGATCTAATTCCAAATACGATGTGTGCTACTGAGGATGGATCTGTTGGAAAAAAATGTTTAGTAACTGATAATTTGGAAGATATTATAAAGAAAGAAAAAATCGACCTCATCTTAACATGTGGACCAGAAGTGATGATGAAACGTGTCTTAGAAATTGCTGAAGCTCATAAAATAGAGATACAGGCTAGTTTGGAAAGGAAAATGAAATGTGGAGTCGGCTTATGCGGTTCTTGCTGTATTGGTGAAGATAATGATGTTACTGTATGTAAAGAAGGACCTGTCTTTAATTCTACTCAATTAAGGAAATTTCCTCAATTTGGAAAATATGTGAAATAATTTGTTATCTTTCTATTATTATTCAAATTATTTTTACGTTCTTCCTTTAGAAGTATTGATATAAAAACAATTAATATATGAATTAAACTAATATAGTTTGTGTATTGAAGGCATGATTTAACTTAATTGATATTTATTATGTAATATTGAAACCATCTTATCAAGGAATTCCGATATTACATTTTTATCCCTTTCTGAAAGCGTTTTTAAATATGTTAAGTATTTAGATTCAATTGAATTTTTCACTTCAATTATATGTTTCGCTAGCTTCTGACCTTTAGTTGTAAAATGAGCATGCAATTCATTTTTTTTATGTGGATCAGTCTCTTTTTTAATTATTCCTTTATTATAAAGTCGAGAGAGAGTCTGAGAGATGGCTCCCTTTGTTAAACCCATCTTATAAGCAATATTAGTTATATTTTTATCTTGGACATAATGTAGGAATAATAATAGATGAATCTCTGAAGGATAGAGTTTGAGGTCATCATATATAATAACTCTTCTCCTATCCAAAAATGCAACTTTATTTAGAGTTTCAAGAATCTTCTCTACAAGTTCCTTATCTTGAACCATATTGATTTTAGTAACTAAACACATCATATATATTTTTTTATTTTAAATCTCTGCAAAAAAAAGTTTTTATATGAGAATTAACTTATATATATTGTGTTTAGATACTAAACACAGATTTTTAAAAAATTGAAAAACATGGGAGTTAATTAAAATGGATACTTTAAAATCAGAAAGAATAGTGCAAGATTACTTGCAACATGAGCCGAAATATAAAAGAAAAATTCAAGAATTTTCTGGGACTCTTGATACAACACCAGAGAAAATTTTTCCACTCTTATGTCCCGCAAGGGAAGCAGATTGGATTCCTGGATGGGATTGTAAGTTAATCTATACAGAATCTGGTTATGCAGAAGATAAGTGTGTATTTAAAACCGAAAGGTCCAATCATATGGGTGAAGGGCTATGGACATTCACAGGGTTCAAGCTAAATAACTCTATTGAATTTGTGAGATTTCAACAAGATTTGCTAACTCATTGCAAGATCAGTTTAACTCAAAATAAAGACGGAACAACAACAACTTCTTGGAAATATATATATACAGCTTTATCTGAAAAAGGAAATAAAGAAATTGACAGCATTCATGTTGAAAATAAAAGGTTTAATGCTTTTATCAAAATGATCGACCATTACCTGAAAACAGGAAAAAGTATTTCAAAATTTTCGCCTAGTATGAAGATGGTTCACGGTCATCAATAACAGTGAGGACAAGTAATTTGAAATAATTAATAATTGGAAAAAATATTGACCCTTCAGCTAAAAAAAGGTTAGATGAAATAAGGGAAAATATTGAACTTCCATAAATTGTGTTTCATAATAATAATTTCTAAATTCTTTATTTCCTTTTTCTCAATAACGTGGAAAATTATAATTTAAAGAAAGGGATAATTTGCGGATTAATAGCAGTGTTTTTAATAGGAATGCAGCCTGTTATAGCGATTTCAAGACCCTCAATCATAGATCCATACATATTTGCGGCAATTACTGCCTTAATTGAAGCTTTAATTTTCTTTCCAATTTTTATGTTAGAGAGAAGAAGATTAAATATTAATAGTAAAAATAATCCATCAGAAAGGAATAGGATTAATTCTCTATTAAATGGATGGAAAAAAAAAAAGAATATTAAGCTGCTAATTTTAATTGTAGCTATTTTTAGTATTGTTCCTATTTTGTTATACATTGGTTATGATCTCGCAGGAGCAATTAATAGTTCTTTAGCCCTGAAAAGTGAAATAATATTTGCTCTTTTATTTGGATTTTTAATTTTAAAGGAGAAAAGAATTTCCAAAATGCAAATCTTATTTTGTTTTTTATTATTTATTGGCTTAATTATTGCAATTACTCAGGGTTCATTTAAACTGCTTGAATTTAATATGGGTGTTGTCATATTATTAATTAGTGTGGCGTTATTCACATTGGTGCATGCATTCACTAAAGCTGCTTTTGATCGCAATGAATTATTTCCCACTCAAGTCGGATTTATCCGCAATTTATGTAGTGGAATTATCTTAACGCTAGTTTATTTAGTTATTTTCCCTAAAGAAAATTTCTTATGGTTGTTAGATTTTGATAATTTCCTATTTTTCATATTAATGGGTTTAGATTATGGATTTTCTTTGTTTTTTTGGTATAAGACAATTTTATATATTCAAATTGGAAAGGCAGGAATAATTAATTCTTTGACCCCCATCGTTTCTGCATTCTTTTCTTTTATCTTTCTTGGTGAAATTTTTACGGTTTTTCATCTGATTGGAACGATAATTATTATTATTTCCATTTTTATGATTGTTAGAGAAAAGCGTAAATAGTTATATCTAAAACTATAATTGTTTAAATATCGGTACTAATTCATTTTAATATCTTGGCAAAATTAAATTATATTAAGGGTATTTCGTTTGGAATAGGTTCTGGAATTTTAATTAGTATTCAACCAATTATAGTAAACTCACTCCCACCCGAAATAGATGCATATTTATTTGCTACAATGACAGTCTTTTATGAGACTATTATATTTTTACCATTATTCTTTTTAGAAAGAAGACGTCTTAATTTAACTTTAAAACAAGACCCATCAAAACTAGTTGAACTAAATATTTTAAAAAATGGATGGAAAAAAAACAAAAAATTTTTGATATATATCGGAATTAATTTTGCCGTTGCTCAAATATTACTATATTTAGCATATCAACTTTCTGGAGCGATAAATGCATCGCTAGCGCAAAAGACGACTATTATTTTTGGCTTATTATTTGGTTTTTTAATTAATCATGAAAAAATATCTCTCACGCAAATTATTTTCTCTATTATCTTATTATTTGGATTAACTTTAGCCGTAACCCAAGGAAATTTTAATATTATTGAATTCAATATTGGTGTTTTAATAATGCTCTTTACAGCTGCAATATGGATGCTTGCTCATACATTTACAAAACCGATCTTAGAAAGAAAAGAGCTTACTTCAATTCAATTAGTTTTTATAAGAAATTTCTTAAATTCAATTATTTTGATCTCAACCTATTTCATTTTTTTCCCAATTCAAAATATAAGAATTATTTTTGATCCAATAGCTCAGTTTTATTTCATTATCATGGGTTTTGCTTATGGCTTTGATTTGTTTTTCTGGTATAAAGCGATATCTTATATAAATGTCTCAACTGCAACGATTATTATCGCCCCTTCCCCGATAATTACAGCATTATTTGCTACTTTATTATTAGGTGAAAAATTTTCTATTTTTCATCTTTTCGGTACTATAATTATCATACTTTCAATTTTAGTTATAGTGAAAGATAAAGGGAAATGATACATGTCGTTAAATTTTAACTTATAAACATTTTTAATATTTAATGAATTTAGGTAAATATCTTGAGCAATAATATAAAAAAAGGACTTATTTTTGGAATTTTGGGTAACATTTTAGTAGGTTTTCAGCCGATAGTAGCAAATTCACGCCCAGAATCCATTGATGCATATATTTTCGCTGCTATGACATGTTTAGTAGAAGCAGTTATATTTATTCCATTAATATTAATAGAAATCAAACTTAATCGCTTAAAAGCAAGAAAATATAATATTATTATTAATAATCATGATTCTATTTTAAAGAATTGGAAGAAAAATTTAAAGATTTTTCTCTTTATAGGATTACTATTCGGTCTTAACCAGCTTTTATTTTTTATTGGTTATAAATTAGCAGGTGCAATAAATGGAGCATTAACTCAAAAAACAACTGTATTTTTTGGATTGATTTTCGGATATTTAATTCTAAAAGAGAAAATAACTAAGGTCCAAATTTTATTTTCTATTATTCTTTTTGTCGGCTTAGTAATTGCTATTACCCAATTTTCTTTTAATTTAGAAAATATCAACCTTGATGTTATCTTAGGTGTTCTAACATTATTGCTTATTACATGCTTATGGATGTTAGGTCATACTATAACAAAACCAGTTTTTACTCGAAATGAAGCAACACCTATACAAATGGTATTTATAAGAAATATTCTTAGTGGTGCCATCTTATTTTCAACTTATTTTATATTTTTCCCGTTAGAAAATGTGAAAGTTTTCTTGGATCCAGTTAACAATTTCTATTTTTTTGCAATGGGGGCTGTTTATGGCTTAGGATTATTCTGTTGGTACAAAACTCTTTCATATTTAGACGTTTCGAAAGCAACGATATTATTATCACCAACACCCATATTCACAGCTTTATTTGCAACTCTGCTTCTTGGGGAGATTTTAACGATTTTCCATATAATTGGTTCAATAATGATCATAATATCAATTATTCTCATTATGAGATTAAAAGAACGCTAATTAAATATTTAAAAAATGTTATAACCAAACGAAAGTTGAAATAAATTATGAAATATACTTCAATATTTGATGTAATAGGACATATAATGGTTGGTCCAAGCTCTAGCCATACAGCAGGAGCGTGTCAAATTGCATATGTTGCTCAACTGCTATTCGGAAAAAAGCCTAAAAGTGTAAAGATAGGCCTTCATGGTTCATTTGCTGAGACATATCGTGGTCATGGAACCGATATTGCAATACTAGCAGGATTACTAGGATTTAAACCTGAGGATGAGGAAATAAAAAATGCTTTTGAAATTGCTCAAGAAGAAGGTCTTAATTATACTTTTGAAATTGTAGATTTAGGATCTGAATATCATCCTAATTCTGTTAGTATTGAAATGAGTGACAAAATAGAAAAAATGACTGTTATAGGTTCTTCAATAGGAGGGGGCAATATTATAATCAAAAATGTAAATGGATTAGATGCAGGATTTGGGGGAGAGCCAAACACTTTAGTAATTTTAAACCAAGATAAGATCGGAGCACTAGTAAATATTGCAAATACCCTTTCAAAATTTAATTTAAATATTGGTTCAATGAAAATATCTAGAGATTTAAAAAAGAAGATTGCTCTTACCTGGCTCGAGGCAGATTCGGTTATCCCAGATGAAGTAATTTCTGCATTAAAAAAATATTCAGAAATAAAATGGGTGAGGATTATTAATGTTTGAATCAATTTCACAATTACTTGATGAATCTGAAACTAAAAGCATTCCTTTACACAAGTTAATATTAAAAGATGAAAGTGAATATACACATATTTCTGAATCTGATATAATTGAACGTTTAAAAAATACTTTAGCAATCATGAAACAGTCTCTCGAGAAAGCCCTTACGACCGATATAGAATTACCTATTAAAGAAGCAAGCAATCAAGCGAAAAAACTACTCACACCAGGAATATTTTTTGGAGACAATATGAAAGATGCTATCGCTTGGGCAATGATTATTAGTGAATATAATAGCGGAATGGGATTAATTGTTGCAGCTCCTACAGCAGGTTCATCTGGAGTTTTGCCTGCTGTTCTTTTTAAAGCTAAGGATATTCTAGGAAAATCAGAGGAGGATGTATTTAATGCTTTAGTGGTTGCAGCCGCGATTGGTGCAATAATTGGAAATCGTGCTATGCTCTCTGGAAGTGAGGGGGGATGTCAAGCTGAAGTAGGAGTTGCATCTGCTATGTCTGCTGCAGCTATAACATATATGGCGGGAGGATCACATACTCAGATTAGCAATGCGATTGCGTTAAGTTTGAAGAATTTATTAGGACTTATTTGTGATCCAGTTGCTGGATTAGTTATATCGCCTTGTATTAAACGAAATGCAATTGGAGTTGTGAATGCTTTTTTAGCAACTGAAATGGCACTTTCAGGACTCACATCAATTATACCTGCGGATGAAATAATTGATGCGATGATGAAAGTAGGTCGAAAACTCCCATATGAATTGAAGGAAACAGGATTAGGTGGAATTGCTGCAACCAAAACGGGAAAAAGAATAAAAAAGAATATCTTTTCGGATAAATAATAATGTTTTTTTAGATTTTCATGTATAGCATGGTTTTAGCTTAAAGTTATTAACAATATAGAACTAAAATATCTTGATATATATAAAATATATACTACAAAATAGCTCCAGAACCTAATTTACCTCAATTCACAGATTGATTCGAAATATTTAAATATTGCTATATATACTCAAATATAAAAATAAATATCATAATATTCGATATTATAAAGAAGTTATAAAAAGTAAGTAAAATGAGTGTTAAATATGTCAAATGATGTTATAATAAAAGTGGAAAACTTAAAAAAATACTTCGGTGAAGTTAAAGCAGTAAATGATATTTCTTTTAATGTCTATAATGGTGAAGTTTTTGGTTTATTAGGACCCAATGGTGCTGGAAAAACCACAACAATTAAGTTACTATTAGGTTTATTAGAACCTTTAGAAGGAGATATGACTATTTTTGGTTTAAATCCTGAACGCGATGAGGTACAAATTAAACGTCGAGTAGGTTATGTTTCAGAAGAACCATTAATTTTTAAATCACTTACTCCTAAAGATTTATTCAGTTTTATTGCTTCAATTAGAGGATTAGATGGAGAGGAAACTTCAGAAAAGGCAAAAGAATATTTAGAGAGCTTAGAAGCTGAAGAATATTATGAACAATTAATTGCCACATTATCCCATGGGAATAAGCAAAAAATACAAATTATAGCAGCTATCCTTCATGAACCCGATTTACTCATATTAGACGAACCTATTGCGGGATTGGATGCAAAATCAGTGAAAGTTGTCAAAGAGATACTTGATTTACATACAAAACAAGGTGGTGCGGTTCTTTTTTCCACTCACATAATGGAAATTGCTCAAGAACTCTGTGATAGAATAGGTATTATAAATAAAGGTAAAATAGTTGGTATAGGTACAATTGATGAATTACGTCAACAATCTAACAAATTAGGTGCAAGTTTAGAAGAAGTATTTCTCAGGTTGACAGAGCAAGACGCCTCTGTGGAAGAAATTGTTAAAAGATTAAGAGCATCTTATAAAAGGAAATTCAAAGGTGAAACGAGTTAAGATGGAGGAAGAGGTTAACTACAAATTTTATTCTTTAGCAAAATACCCTAATTTAGAAATATTAATGGATTCTCAACTTGCTTCAGCAGGAGCTAACCAGGCGAAGATATTAGAAAAATATAAGAAAAATAAGAAAGCCATCAAACGCCAACTTATCGCGCTTAAAGTTGTTTATGGATTTATTTTTGTGTTTATTCCTTTTTTTTCCGTATGGGGTTATTTAGAAATTGTTGGAGAGTATTCATCATCTTCACCTATTGAAACATTATTATTGACTAATAGTTTTGTCTTCGGAATATTTTTTCTGATGTCAGTTCTTTATGTTCTTCTTATGGGATTATTTAGTACAAGTGCATTTATGTCTGGTAATGCATTTAAATGGCTACAAACTCTTCCTCTTTCAAAAAAAGATTTGAAAAAACTTGGTTATGTAACCCTTTTTCGTAACCTTGATATAGCTCTTATAGCTTTAATTTTTGGATTTCCAATAATCCTATTAATCATGACACAAAATTTTTGGCTTTTTCTTACTTGTCTAGTATCATCCACTTTCAATGCAATTTTTGCATTTAGTATTCTCGTTATTCTTTCAGAAAAAATGGCTAAAATATTTTCAGAGTCTAGTGGTAATTCAAAGAAGGCTAGTGTTTTAAGAATAATTACTATGGGAGGTTTTTTCTTATTAGCATTTGGAACTTCTTTC
>JAEOSD010000096.1 GCA_016840545.1 Promethearchaeota archaeon | reverse complement strand
ATAAATTTTATGAAGAAAAAACATTTCAATGTTGGCAATTCTCAGAGTGTCCTAAAAATATAAGAGTAGAATGTCCTGCATACCTCAATCACGAATACAGATTTTGGAAAATTACAGATTGTAAATTATCTGAAGAAATTCAAGCAGAAATTAAAGAAAAATTAAGTAAAGTTATTCAATTAGAAGATGCTTAGTTAGGATAAGTTGAATTCTTTTATAAGTTGTTTTAGAAGAGCAGGTCTATCAACCTTAGCTAAAAGTGTTATGTTGTTAGCTAGTTTAATTTTCTAGCTTTGAAAAATTTAGTAGAATCTTGATTAGTATTTCATAAATTATTCCAACATCCACAATTTTTAACTTTTCATTAGGTGTGTGTTCACCGTCAACAGTAGGACCAATAGAAATCATTTGAATTCCAGGAATCTTTTGGCTTATCCTTCCAGTTTCTAAACCTCCATGAACAATACTAGATTTAACAGGTCTTTTTAAAATTGATTCATATTGTTCTTTGGAATATTTAAGAAATTTTGATTCAGGTTGGGGCGTCCATTCTGGTAATATATCACGTAATTCCATCTGCCAACCTCCTAGTTCCCCCAGTTGAACCATGGATTGTACAAATGAATTCAATTCAGATCGAATAATACTTCGAGGATAGAGCCGTATAATAATTCTATTATCTTTTGTCCATACTATGGCAAAATTATTAGAAGATTCAGGAAAGTTTTCATAAAATGGTGAATATCTTAAGACTCCTTGGGGAAAAAGGCTTGTAGTGGAAATGATAAGTTTTGTATCCTCAGCTGATAGATATTTTTCTGGTTTTCCTTTTTTCCAAGTAATATTTATATCAGGTTCCAGTATTGGAAATCCTTCTCTTGAAGCTTTGTAATAATCATATATTATTGCTAATTCATCTTGAATCAAATTTTCAAAAAACGCTTCATATTTTGAATTTATAGCAAATTTTATTTCAGCATTTCTAGTAATAACATTAGATACTGTACCTCCATTCCATCTGCATAAATAGAATTCTATATGTTGGCTTATATTTGATAAAATTCTACTGATCAATTCATTAGCATTTGCCCTAGGTAAATGAATATCTCCTCCAGAATGTCCTCCTAATAAACCATCAATAGTTAATTCAAAGAATAGTAGATTTTTCAAAGTATCTTGTTTTAACCATTCAAATTCTTTTCTAAAATACGTTCTCCTTCCACAAACGGAACCAATTGTAATTTCTCCAATTGGACCACTATCTAAATTTATCATATAATTACTTTTAATATCAAGTGTTTTAACATCTAGATTTGTAGCTCCAGTAAAGCCATCTTCTTCATTAACAGTAAAGAGAACTTCAATGGGTCCATGCGAGGTGACTTTTTCATCATCTATTAAAAGTGCCAATGCTAATGCCACCCCTATTCCATCATCTGCTCCCAAAGTGGTTCCATCAGCATCAATCCACTCACCATTATCTTGTATTCTTATGGGAATTCCATTTTCATCGAAGTTATACCCCTCTGGTCTATCTGTTTCACATACCATATCTAAATGAGCTTGAAAAAGTAAGGGAGGTATTGATTCCATCCCTTTTGTAGCCGGTTTTTTAACTAAAATATTACCAACCGAATCTTCAGAAATATTAATTTCGAGTCTTTTTAGTTCTGCTTGCTCAATTAACCAAGTTTTAATCTTGTTTCTAATTTTATCTTCCTTTTTAGAACGATGTGGTGTTTTAGCAATTATTTCTTCAAAAATATACCAAACGATTTTTGGTTCTAATTTTTCTAATACCATTTTTTCATACTCGCTTCTTTTAGTATTAATTAGGAGCCTTTACTTTAAACCCTTTTTTAAAAAAGGATAATAAAATTTTTATTCCGAAATATATTGAACAATTCAAATTATATTTAAAATTTAAAAAATATTGAGGAGAAATTGATTTTGGAAGATATTGTCTTATATGAAAAAGAGGGTGACATAGGAAAAATAACATTGAATAAACCAGACCAACGAAATACTATCGATTTAAATGTTCTTAAAAAATTAATTGAATATTTTAAATTGAGTGCGAAAAATGAAGATGTGTGTGTAATTTATGCAGCTAATGGTAAGCACTTTACAGTTGGAGCTGACTTAAAATATGGATATGAATTATTGACCACAAAAGATAGGTTAGCCGAGGCTGTCGAATTTCTGGAATCATGGCAAATTCTAACAAGAGCTATGATGTCACACCCGGGCATTATAATTGTAGGGTATCATGGTTGGGTTATAGGTGGAGGATTTGAGCATACTCTTGCATGCGATATAAGAATAGCTACTTCAGATACAAAAATTATGCTTCCTGAAGTTGGTGTTGGTCTTTTCTTTTCAAATGCTTCTACTAAATTGTTACCACGAATTATTGGAGAAACAAGAGCTAAAGAATTGATGATATTGGGTAAAGAAATTACCGCTGAAGAAGCCTTGAATATAGGATTAATTAATCAACTATGTTCACCCACAAGTTTAGACAGAATTTTGAAGAAAACTGCTAACATGATTATAGCTAAAGATCATCTTGCTTTAAAATATACAAAATCATTCATTAATGAAAACCAAGATTTAAATATTGAATCTGTTTTAACTCGCGAATCTATTGCAATGATTACTACTGGCCAATCTGAAGAAGTTAGAAAAAGACTTGAAAAATTTGTAAAAAAGTAAAAGGAGGAAATATGCAATGAAAACAGACTATAAAGCAATCACTTCCCCTCCAAATAAAGAGGAATTAACTAATCGATTAGAAAAAGTAAGAATTTTAATGAAAAGAGAAAATTTAGATTATTATATTTCTTTCGATCCAGTTAACATCTATTATTTAACCAATTTTGCTTTTTATGTCCATGAAAGACCCTTTATTTTAATTATTCCAAAAGAAGGGCTTCCAAAAATGTTAATTCCTCTATTAGAGAAAGGACATCTTGAACAACGAGCAATATCAGAGCTTGATTTTATAATTTATTATGAATTTCCTGCTCGTGAGGGTGAAAATTGGTTTGATTACTACCAGAAATTAATTAATAAAGATGCTATTGTAGGAATTGAATCTATGATGCCGATGGGTATAGTAGACAAAACTCCTGGTAAAAAAATCATAAGAGATCTTATTGAAGAGGCAAGAATCATTAAAACAGATTATGAAATAGGGAGAACAATTCACGCATGTAAAATTGTTAATAAAGGACATAGGGTTTTAGTTAAGAAGTGTCGGCCAAAAGTTCTTGAATTTGCTCTCTATAAAGAAGTCACAAATGCTATGAGCTCAAAGATTGTACAAGATATTCCTAATGCTAATTTTAGAGCTACACAAACAACTGCTGCAGTCTGGCCACCTTCAATTTCTCATGATCCACATTTAATTCCTCACATTTTTACCAAGATGGAAGAAGGAGGGCCTCATGTTTCTATAGTTCAAGCCCAAGTTGATGGTTATGGTGTTGAGCTAGAACGCACCTTTTTCTTAGGACATGTTCCAGAAAAAGCCAAAGAACCATTTGAAGTTATGATTAACGCAAGAGCCTTAGCTTATAATCTTTTAAAACCAGGTACCATAATGAGTGAAATAGATAAAAAAGTGAGGAATTTTATATTAGAAAAAGGTTATGGTGATTACATAATTCATCGTACTGGTCATGGGTTTGGAATAACTGGTCATGAGGCTCCTTATATTGCTGAGGGATATAACCGAAAGCTTGAACCAAACATGATAATTAGCATCGAACCAGGAATATATATACCTGCATTAGGGGGTTTTCGTCATTCTGATACAGTATTAATTACAGAAGATGGTTATCAAAAATTAACAAAAGCTCCTGAAACACTTGAAGAATTAACAATAACAATATAATACTTCTTTTAAATTTCCTTAACAATTTTTTCTAACTTTTTTCTATATGTGGGTTTTGGAATCTCACCTTTAATATACCCCATTGGTAGGACTGTAAGTACAAAATCATTTTCCCCGAGTCCAAGGATTTTTTTCGCTTTTTCACGATCCATTGAACCAATCCAGCAAGTACCTACACCTAAAGCCCAAGCCATTAGCATCATGTTCATTGATACTAATGACGTATCTTGGATATACCATCTTGGATTTTGTTTGATTTTTCCAATAATAGCTATAACAATTGGAGCATCTCCTATAAATCCTCCATATCTAGCTAATTTCGCTAATTTTTGCTTTTTTTCTTCATTTTTGATAACGATAAATTCCCAAGGTTGTCTATTCGAAGCGCTAGGAGCCCATCTACCTGCTTCTAAAATCATCTCAATTTCTTTGTCCGAAATCTTTTTTTCTTTAAAACTACGAATAGCTCTTCTATTTTTTAGAAATTCCAGAAAAAGTTTTGGTTCAATCAATTTTCCTCAATTTAATTTTTTTTATTCGTATGATATTTTCGATTTATAGTAATTCGGAAATATATAATTTTTATGTCGTATAATATAACTTAATGCCTTTAGCTGATTTGAAATCGAAATATTCAAGAAAAGATTTAAAATTTGGTCCAAAAGGAGAAGGTCAAAATTTCGTAAAGAAATATTATGATGGACATCATAGAGACCCTCACGAAGATTTTTTATATGGCTTTTTATGTCTTATCTATGATGGAGTACAAGATATTGAAGATTTAAAATCTCAAATGCGTTTATTTTTTCTTTCTGCAACAAAACAAGTTGTCATTGAAGATAATGATACCGATGAGTATATACAAAAAGCAAACCGCAAGAAATTAATAGAAATCAAACAAAACAATACAATTGAACTTACTGAAACTGGTAAAAATCTAGTTGAGGTTAGCTACTTCTGGAATTTACATACAAGTTATTGGATGCGTAGATTGTTTTCAAAAACATCTGTGATTCTAATATCAGCAATTTTTTTAATAATTCTCTCAAGTTTGAAGATTTTTACCGGATTACAATTAGGGTCACAGGGGATGTTAACTGAAGGTTTTGAAAATTTGACCGATTTAATAAAAATAGGTTTAATAGTATTGCTTGGAATGAAATTTAAAAAGGACAAATTAGCAAGTATAATAATAGTCCTTTTGATGATGTTCACTGGAGTAACCCTGGTCTGGTCTGGCATAGAAGACCTTCTTATAAAATCTCCGATAGTGCCAACAATAGAAGCATATTTTATTAGCTTTATTTCAATAGCGATAAATACGGGATTGATGTATCTTAAAAGTCTGGTTGGTAGAACTTCAGGAAATTTATCCCTCCTTAGTGATTCTAAAGATTCTGAATTGAATTTAATGCTTTCAATTGGTGTTCTAATTGGTTTAACCTTTGCGATTTTTAAGATATATTTTGTTGACTCGCTTGTTGGAATTGTTATCGCAATTTTAGTGTTTAAAGAAGGTATTGAAATTATTCTGGAGCTTTCAAAAAAAGAAGAAGATTTTGATATAACCTCTATAAAAGTATTTGCGGATAATATTTATGAAAATCGGCTAACTGGATATATCTTAGGTAGCATACGGAGAGATTCTTTATCTCGCAAGATTCTAATCGAAAACTTCACTAAAGGTCTTAATTTAGGAAGGATATATTATGAAGGTTTTGCTGATTTCTTCTATGACGAATTAGGTCCTGCTACTGCTGAGAAGCATATTGACAAATTAATCGAAGGGGGACTTATTGAAAATATTAATGAGCAACTAGTTTTAACAAATAAAGGATTAAAAGTATTTTATCGCGCAAAAGTTAAGGAATTCAGGCAAAGATCAGAAAATGTAAACGTTGGAGGACCTGCTATAATAAAAAGTGCATCGTGCATTATATTCATTGTTCTAATAATTTTACTGATAATTTTTGCTCCACAGATTAATTCTTGGCTGCTTAATCTTTAACTCAAAGTTCTAAGATATTAATGAGAAATTAATCTTTATTGAAGTATTCTGAATCGAGATTTGGGTATATTTTTTTCTTTCTTCCATCTTTTTTAAAATTAATTAACCCAAGTTCTTTTAATTTATCCACGTGATATTGAATAGTTTTATGATCTACCTTTAATCGTTTGGTAATCAAATTATTCCAGAGACCTGGTTCTTTTTCTATCATTTCCAAGATTTCTAAAGTTAATTTGCTTTTACTTAATTCAATATCCAAATTTGAAATCGGATTTTTTTGATAATATGGGAAGTATGCTATAAATTTACTAATTCTTTTTTTACCTATTACTTTATATGTTTCTAAGATGTCTAGATGCCAGACTAAATTTCCAGCAGCAATTCCTGTTTGTCTTAAAAGTTCATTAAAGTGTATTCCTGGCTCTTCAAGTATTAAATCGATAATATTATTTCTATTCTCATTTTCTAATACTTCTTCCAAGGTTAATCTGTGTGCTCCTTTTTCTATTGGTGTTTGTCTTGTTCTTAGATAATGGAAATAATCTTTCTTTGAAATTAGAATTACGATTGACCCAAATGCCACAGCAAAAACAATTATTAAAATTACCCAAAACCAACTATCAAAAATTTCACTCAACTCAAAGAAGGTAATATAGTAATCAGTCCCCGCCTCAAGATTTAAAAGAGAACTTTCTAAATAATTTTCAGAACTTGTCTCATTATATTTGTCAGAAGTATCTACAAACTGCCAAGAATCTTGAGAAGCTTTAAAGATAGCCATGGAATATTGATTATTTGGATTAAACCCATAAAAAGAGTTTTTGATGCTACGAAATGTAATATTTTCGATGGTTACATTAAATGATATTTGGTAAATACAGTTGTATCTATACTGAAATTGAAAATCTCCTCTTCTAGGGGTTTCAGGCTTTTTTGATAAATTAAAACTCCCCATTTCCATTTTAGAGGTGATATTTAATGAAATTGGCGAACTATTATTTACTTTTAAAAAAATCTCACGATTTGCTATTCTATTCTCATAGCTAATCTTAATATCAATAAAAGTGTTAGTAGAAATACCTAAAACAATATTATTAGGGAATTTATAAATAACTGTTTCATTTGGATAGATTTGGTCTTCTGTAGAAAAACCAGGAATAATTTCTTCTCTTGACGAAGCTTGATAAATGAAGAATGTGAATTGCAGTACTATAACGGATAAGATTAAAATGCTAAAGATGCGAATTTTCCTCTTTTTAATATTCCAAAAAAACAATTAAGCTCAATTTTTGTGTTTTATTAGTAATTTTTATTAAAATTAAAAAAAAAATGTTTTAAAATTTATCTATAATATTTTATTTTCTTTTTTTATAATAAATGATAGCAACAACTACAATTCCGGCTACGACAGCTCCACTAACACCTATAATTACGTATAATGTATTATCAGGGATTAAAACCGTCCAATATGAAAAGTGATCAACAGTTGCGGTGAGATATCCATCTTCAACAGTTGTTGGAACTGAAACCCATTCATCTGTAGCTTCATCATAATAAGCCCATGATCCTACTCTGTTTTCATTGGTAGCTTGAATTCTTAACCTTGCTTGTAAAAATGTTCCATTGCACTGCATAAAAGCGACAAAACCTTCTTGATATCGATAAGTATTACGATTTCTTATTCGATATGTATTTCCCATCTGTAGACCTAATTGAATTTCTTCACGTGTACAAGTCATATTCATATGAAGATCTTGATTCCCTTCAATTTCCACTATAAAATCCTTAGCACCGATTCTTAAGGCATCACAGTCCATATCTAAATCTAAATTTACATTAGCTTGAAACGTTAATTGTGTTCTTTGTCGAAAACGAAACATAGTTCTAATATTAGCTTGTACCATTCTTTGTTCTGTGTCAGTAGGAATATCATATGTCTCATCAGGAGATTCTATGGCGACTACATTGAAACTAGAGACGGTAGAAAACACTAATGCTATCAAAAAAGTACTTAAAAGTATTTTACTTAATTTTTTCATTTTTTTCATCTGATTTATTTTAAATATTACAAAAGAACTTAGTATAAAAAGGATTGAGGAATAATCTTTCCCATTAAATTGTAGATTAATGAAAATTTGATGGTTTCAGAAAACGGCTTAAAATTTTGAGTAGTCAAAACTTAAGTTTTAATATTATAATTTTGAAATTATTATTATACACTTAAAAAAATAATAAAATTATTTGAAAAGGAATTCATTTTAATACATATTAATTTAAATTTATTAAATACTGAATTTGAAAATTGGAGAAAAGCTTATGTCTCTAAAAGAAATTACAAAAGAAATTTTTACTCGCTACGGATTTACCGAAGAGCAAATCCTTGTTTATTTGGTTTATTTAAGAGTACCAAGAGCTACTGCTTCAGAGGTATATGTAACATTAATGGAAGAACATGAAGGATTTACTTATGAATCTATTTTACAAATTACAGAATGGCTAGTTGAAAAAGGGTTTCTTAAGAAAGTTACTGGGATTGTAGACAGATTTATACCTCTTGAACCCTTCTTTGAATTATATATTGGTGAATCTGAGGTTTTTAGAGGTGAAATCGCCACAATTAAAGATAATATACTAGCCGATCAGGCGAAACGATTTGAAAAACTTGAAGCAATTCAAGATAAAAGTATAGATGAGGTTGTTACTGCCGTTGATAACCAAATTAAGGCTTTTTTTGAGGATTCTGACACAAAAAACAATAATAAAAGAGAACGGATTAATAGTGCAAGAAATCGATTCACAGATACTTCTAAAACCTTAGAAGAAAATCTTCATAAGATTGTAGATACTTTAAATTCAGATGTAAAAAATATTAGCGATAGTAAAATAAAAGAGAATGAGATTGCAGTTAATAGAACCAAAGAGAATTTAACAAGTCTTATTTCGGATTTATTAAGTGATTTTTCAAAACGAGTTGAGGATCTAGAAAGAGAATTAAAGAAGGATTTGGATGATCATGTAGAGAGACATAAAACCATTGCCAGTGATTTAAAACCAAGAATGGAACAAATTCTTGAAAAATATCTAGAGCGAATGGATAAAATTATTACTGATTTAAAAGAGAGACTTTCGCGCCTCTTAAAAGAACATCTTAATCATTTGAAGAATACAACAGATACATTATCTACAAACCTTAAAGCAACAGTGGATGAAAGACAACGAATTTTAACTGATCAAACTAATGAGTTCAAAAGTATGACATTGACTCTGATTGATAATCTCTTAGAGCACGCAAATCGATTTACGGATTTTTCAGCAGACATGGCTAAAAAAGGTTTCTTCTGGATGGGAAAAAAGAAAAAATATAAAGCACGACATGAAACAACAATCCAAAACATTTTAACTTATACAGAACCAATGAAGGATGATTTCACAAAAGTAAATGAAGATTACATTAAAGATACAAGAAACACTACAGACACTCTAAAGGGTGAAGTAACAGACATAATGACCAAGGAAAATGATAATGTAGTTACCGAGACAACTGATCTTGATCAGAAGGCTCAAGAAACAATTAATGTTCAATTAGAAACCTTAGCTACGGATATGGCAGGTGAAATTGATAACACTCTAACAAGTGGAGTAAAAGATTGCTCAGATACGAGTATAAAATTGAAAGATTCTTCAGAAAGTACACTAAAACAACATAAAAGGCAGTATGATGAGGCAATCAATAGGCATAAAGAAGATTCATTAAAACATTATACTGCATTTGATACGGAAGTTAAGCAAATAAAAGAAAATTGGATTAGAGACGTTGATGATAAATTTATTGGCGGTAAAAGGGATTCATCTGAAAAAATAACTTCTGAAATTAGTTTATGGGGTGATGAATCAGCTGATCTTGATAGAACATTAAGTGAAATGCTCACAGACCATAAATCTAAATATGAACAAAATGCTAAAACTCTGCAAAATAGTTTATCTAACACAACGCGAGATACAACACAAAACATTAAAGATGCTATAGCAGATTTTACCTTACAGTTTATGAATTCTATTGATGATGGAACAGAATTAGCTGAAATAAATGAAGGAAAATTAAGAGATATTTTCAAAAGCTCTGCTGCAATTCCTGAATTAGCTGAAGTAACCACTTGGCCAGTAATTGGAAAAGATGCTATGGTTGCTGCAATTAAGGATGCAGTTTTTAGGACAAAATCTTCAATTATTATTGTTATGCCCAAAGTGATACCCGAAGTTTTGCAAGTAATAAGTGAATTTGCTTACCAGAAAAAAGCAGCAAGATTTTTACTTACCAGTCATTTTGATATGAATCAGTATGGGGATATAATAAGAAAGATGATGGCTCTTGGAAATATACAATTCAGACAATTAAGTGGCACTGGAGAATTTTTTGCTGTCACGCGAGATGCTGAAGAGGTAATATTAGGTCCAGCAACAGAAAAAGAAAGTGAAATGATAACCATTGTCTCTAATCAATCGCAATATAGCGTCTTGTACTCGCAGTTTATCGGTCCGATTTTTCAAGCGAATTCTCGCCCGATAAAGTAGAGGAGATCGATAGAGGTTAGAATCCGGAGAATTTAAGACAAGATTACGGCATAAACGTAAACCTATAAAAAAGGACTAATTTTTTATTCTTATTTTTTTCACTAACAATTTATAAAAAATCTTAAAATAAAAGTAGGTGGAGAATTTAAGGTAACATGCCGTTCATTGATTGAATATTTCAAACCAAACGACATTTATAAATCTCGAATGTTTTCATTACAGGAGCTAGAACTAATGCATGTTTACCGCGTTCAGTGGAGATTTTGGGATGATTAAAGGATATAAGCCTTCTACTTATCATGTTATCTCTCAATTAATTGATGAATATAATCTGTACGGTAAAGTGTTAAAGACGAATGTGAAAGTTTTACATAAAGCGTTACTCAACGGAATTACTCCAAAACAGCTACTTCAAGGCGTAAAGTTATTAAATGAATGATTTCCATTTATTTCTTCTTGTTTTTTGTTTCATCTCGTATATAGATTCGTTCTAAGTGTGGGTGTAATTTCAATGGAATCAGTTTTGCTAATAAATCAAGCATAATAAAATGGTTAGTCAATCCTAGCCTAAAAGCAAGCTTAGGTTTACCAAAAGTTGACTGGATATATTCAGTTTCTGCACCTGTATAAAATAATTCGCCGTCTGGTCCTTTTGAGTAAATATTTAATGACGTTAGTCCGTCAAATATATAAGAGATATCCTTATAGCTAATTTCCTTATACTTATTATTCGGATACTTTTTCACTACACGGTGATCAGTTATATAGTACGTTTGCCTTTTTTGCCTTTTTTTATACCGTTGATTTATAATTTCCACAAGCAAAAAGATAGTCATTAAAGCCACAGCACCAGCTATTATCCATACTATTATGGAATAGAACCCGTCGTAAGTCAATATCATGGAATAGATCCCGCTTGGACCCTTATAAGCCAACACGAAGCAAAATATAGTAGCGCCTAAAAAAATAAAAAATACAAAGCTCATTGGACTGGTAAATGCAATTTTCGATGATTCACTGCGTAAGGGGTCCATTTGCAGGAGCACTTTTTCGTCAGGAGATAATATGAAGTTCTTTTTTTTGGGAAATAATGATTGTAAATATTTTCTCATAATGATTACATTTATGTCTTAAAAAAAAAAAGGGAATTTTATTAATTATATTTTATCTTTTACAGCTTTTCTGATTTTTACACGTTTAACTTTTGTCAAGTAATGATTGAGTAATTCATTTTGGAGCGATTCTGCTGCTTGTTGAATCTCATTGGCATGGAATCCATGTAATTGTTACAATGGTGATATATCAATGAGTTCTTCAAGACGGAGTAAATTCGAAATTTGGGCTGAAGTATTGGAATTCTGCTTAAGGGCAAAAAGAACTCAAACATGGTTATTACGAAAAACACGTTTAAAAACGAGCGCGATAAAGGAGACACTTGAATTTCTCTTATCTCGAAATTTAATTGAACAACTAAATGATGGTGATATGAAAGAATATCAAACAACAAAACGAGGGGAAAAGGTATTAAAGAGATTTTATACCCTAATAAATGATTATTTTGATTTAAATCAAGATAGAAAATAAAATTGATGATAAAATATATTTCAAAAAAATCAGGTGTAATAGAGTGTTAAGCAAAAAATCTAGGTTTAAAAAAAATTTTAGAAGATTTCTAATCCCATGTACTTTTCTTCACAGAGTTATCATCGTCTTCAGTGTGAATTCTTTTTAAATCAATATCAGAATAACCCGGTAATATATTAATAAAGTTCCTCATCGCATTCTTTATATCTTTACTGGAAGCTATATATCTTCCTACTATTAGAATATCTGCACCTTGTGCGAGGGCGTATTTCGCAGTATTTGGCTCAATTCCTCCTGCAACAGCAACTAATACCCGATC
>JAEOSD010000208.1 GCA_016840545.1 Promethearchaeota archaeon | reverse complement strand
ATCAAAAATCGTGGCGTACCTTATTTAAGAGGAAAAGCGAAAGGAGATCAATATGTGATCGTTAGAATTGAAATTCCAAAAGATATCACCGAGGAGCAAAAGAAAATATTGATCAAATTTCAAGAATTAAATAAGAAAGAAAAATAAAGCATAATAATCTTATTTCTGTATTCTTATTAAATTATGGTCTCAAAAATTCTTATTACTGGACCTCCAAGAAGCGGAAAATCAACCCTTATTTCTAAGTTGATTGAATTTTACTCTAAAAAGAATTTTAAAATAAAAGGATTTTTGACTCCTGAAGTTAGAGAAAAAAAAAGAAGAATTGGATTTGATATTGAAGAAATTTCTTCTCATATAAGAATTCCACTAGCTAGAATTGGAGATTACAAAACTAAGTATAAATTGGGTAAATATAGTGTATTCATAGATGAATTTGAAAAGGTGATATCAAACTTAGAGAATTTTAACTATGGACAAGTAGATCTAATAATTATCGACGAAATTGGAAAAATGGAGCTCTTTTCAAAAAGATTTCAAAATTTTATAATCAATATTTTTCAGGGGGAATCTAATGTAATCGCAACTATTGGAAAAAATATAAAACATCAATATAATAAAGCAATATTTAATCTATCAAATGTTATTAAACACGATCTAAGTTTTCAAAATCAACAAGAAGTATACCAACAAATTATTGATTTAATTAAATGAAATTTTATAAATTGTGAAATTGAGCTTAAGATAGACTGAAATTAAATCTCAGCTGTTTTAACAGGTTTTTTTTCCATAATTCTTTTATTATTAGTAAGAGTATCTTCAATAGCTTTAATTTCTGCTCTTGTTTTTAATTCGGATTTTTTCTTCATGGTTTCTAAAATTTTCTTTTCATGAAAGCCATTCTCGTATAAATGCAAAAATTTCTCAATTGTATCTTGACTATAGTAAATATAACGCTTATTTAAAAACACAATTAACCATTTCTTATGTTTTTGACGTTTAGAAAGAGTATGCATTTGGGATCTAATTTTAGACACAGAACGATCTAATTTTTTTGCAATAAATTTATCTTCAATTTTGTCATATTGATTCAAAATTCTAATCAATCTTCTTTTAGAAGAAAGAGAGGGTATATAAGTAAGAATAAACCCTGTTAAAAAGATTGCTGATAAGAGGAGCCCTATTTCTTTACTTAGAAAGAAGATATATAAAATTACTAAAAGAATTATATAAAATAAGGAATTACGTAACACCCTTCCAATAGATTTAGTTCCCTTCCCCATTGAGGTACCCTCTTAACATAGTTAAATTGAATGAATAATAATAGGTTAATATAATTTAAAAACTTTACATTTAAGCTAAACTATCTTAAAAATTGACCCATTCATTCTTTAAAATTATTGTCTTCTGGAACATTATCAAACTTATAGAGGATGCTATCTAACATTTTATATTTTAAAGTATATTTTTCTAAAAGTTCTGTATATTTGTCAACTTCTATCTCATCATTTTCAAACAATACATTTAGCTCTTTTATGATTCTCCCTGCGGTTGCTTTTTTATTCAGAAGCTCTCTTCTTTTATTCATTGGATATTTGTCTTCAAACTTAATATTTTTAAACTTTCTTAATAATCCAACGTCAGGTTCCTTTTGTGGGAATTTTGTTAAATAATTTATTGATTTTGGTAATACTATGGGAATATTTTCTGGAATACCTATAATTGGCTTAGGATCTGGGATATCCTTTAAATAGTTATAATCCACAATTTCTTCATCAATTCCCATAATATTTTCATTAATAAGAGATAAATTACTTTTTAAATCATCTTTTTCTTCCTTTGTAATATCTTTAAAGTTATTAAGCACAAATTCCCAGATTTTTTCTGCTTCTGAATAGTAATAAACAGCCTTTTGAAGAAACACCCTAGTCTCTTTATCCTCTCCACCTTTTTTGGATTTAAGGCCTGATGATCCTGAAATTCCTTGAGCATATAAATTACAAGCTTTTCCCAAATCGTAATGATATTGAGCTTTTAATTGCAGCTTCTTTCTTTCATCAAAATACTCTGAATAATATAATCTTTTTGACAATGAACTTAAACCACTATAAAGATTAGATGCTACGAAATAATTTTTTTTATTTTCCTCATTAACAGATGCCAAACTTTGAGCGAGAATACGTGATTCTTCTGCACTTAATTCTAAACTTTTTGCGTTTAAGGTACCCCCAATTATTTCTTGATGAATGGCGGCTGCACTAAAATATGAAGCTGTTTTATATGCTTTGCTACATTGAAACATAGCTGCTATCGCATAATCCCATTCTTCTTTACTCTCATAGCTTTCTGAAAGTAGATTAAAAGTTTTTGCCATTACCCATAAAGCACGAGCACATTCAAACATTATATCATAAATAACTATATCTTTATTCTCGAGCGGGTCAAAATATTTCTGAGTCAGATCTAGTTCTCGAAGAATTAAATTATGATTCTTAGTCTTATAATTTTTGTTTAAGATAATTAAATATTCATAGAATAAATCCCTTACATTTGGAGGAATCTCTTTATAGGATGCTTTTTTTATCAAATCTTCAATATTCCTTATCCTAAAGTGCAGGAACCTAATTCTTTGGATAGTTTCTTCTTTAAAAAATTTATAAGCATAACCTATTTTAGCCTCCTTTTTTTTAGCATAATCTTTCTTGATCTCTTTCTTAGCGCTTTTGGTTTTAGATAAACTATTTCTTTGTTTTGATTTCATCCCCTCTTTATGTCTTAAATTCGCATTAGAAGCTCTTTTTTCCAAAGGTTTGTCTTTTGTCATATGACCTTCAGGTTTTTTTTCTATTACGTTTAATTGAGTATTATTAACCGATATAGGTTTCTTTTCTGATTTTAGATTATTATGTTTTGAAGAAATATACTCTAAATCTACAGTTTTATTTTTATTTAATTCTTTAAGAAGTTTTTTAGCATAATCTTTATATTTAAATGCTGTTGATTTACCTATACCTTTTACTTTTAATAACTTTTCAATTTCAATTGTAGCAAGTTTTTCAACAGTGTCAATTCCTGCTGCGATTAATCGATCTGCAATCGTTTTCCCAATTTTATCTATATCTTGTAAATTAGATTCCAAAATTCCTCATCTTTAGTTTGAATTTCTATTATGCAATAATAATTCAACTTATTTTTTTAAGTTTAATCATAAAATTAATTCATTTGAAGATATATTAAATAAACTGATTTAATCTTATATAATTCTTTACAGATCGAAAAAATGATCATGATTTAGGATTTAGAATAATACATATAGAATTTTAAAAATTGATTTAAAATATTATAAAAAATTAAAAAAAAAAAAGAAAAAAAAAGAGGGGGGAATTTAGAAATGCATGAATGCATTCTAACTGGCGATTAATATTCAATCGGGAGTTGGGGGACTCCGGTAGCATACTAAATAGTACGCAAATATTATCTGGAAGTCTTGGTCAGGCTT
>JAEOSD010000095.1 GCA_016840545.1 Promethearchaeota archaeon | reverse complement strand
CCATAAGGAGAAGTGTCAAAAAGGTGACGAAACTTTTTTTCTGATGCTTTTAATTTTTGCTCAGAGATTTTCCTTTCACCAAAATCACGGACAATAGTTACAATTTGATTTATCTTTCCCTTACTAATTATTGGAATCTTTCGAGATTCAGTAAAGTAAGTTTTTCCCTTAATAAAAGTCTCCTCGTCCGTAATAAGGGTTTCTCCAGAATCTAATACCTGTTTGTATTCATCAAGAACTTTTTCAGGTAAAAAAGGAAAGGCTTCATTTAGTTTTTTACCAATAACATCGGTTTGTAAACCTAAAACCTCAAGCCATCTTATAATTGCTGGATTAATAAGAATAAGTCTTAAATCTTTATCAATGACGTGTATAGCATCGCCCATTGAATCAATTGTATTACGATATTGTAGTTCTGAATCTTTTAATTTTTCTTCAGCTTGTTTAATCTTTGTAATTTCATTAGTGATTTCAACAGCAGCTATAACTTTTCCTTTTTCATCTAAAACGGGAAATCCTTTAACTAACCATATTCTGCCATCTGCAGTAGTCATTTCTGCCATAGTTGGTGCACAAGTCTCAATTGCAGAAATAACTGGACAACCAGGACATTTATCATCACGGCTATTCCAAATCTTATGACATTTTTTTCCAATTAATTGATTGGTAGTTAACCCAACTGAATCTGCTGCGGCTTTATTTGTCCAGATAATTCTATTATTTAAATCTTGATAAACAATATGCTCTGAAATGCTTTCTAATATTATAGATTTTTCGCCTTCAGCCTTTTTCAATAAACTTTCTGCTTCTTTTTGTTTACTTATATCTTCTGTAAAGACAATAACAAGATTCGGTGGTATAAAGTTATAGGTTGTATAAAGAACCTTCTGTTTACCAGTACTCTTATATTTATAAAGCATTTCTTTTGAAAAATTAATTTTTTCATAAAAACATTTTTTTATATCCTTAGAGACTTCAGAATCTTCATCATATATCTCTATTAAGCTAAAACCTAAATAATCTGAAATTTTTCCTTCAGTAATAATTTCTGCTGCTTTATTACAATCAATTAATTTGAAATCATCATTATCTATTTTCCAGATATAAGTTGGAGTAGGTATAGTATTAAAAATAGAGCTATAATTTACGACATTAAAGTCCGGCTTAAGATTTTTATTATTCAAAATATTTTCAACAGCCTTTATCTCTATCAGAAGATAACTTTGACCTAATTGTTAACCCTTTTCTTGCTAAATAGATAGATAAAAATTGGCTTATTTAATGATTCGTATTATAAAATTTTTTATACACAAATGAGTAGAAAATGATAGAATTAAGATCAATTTTAATTATTTTTTTAAGAATTTTTTTGAAGAATAACGAATACCGATAAAAAGGAAGAACAATGAAAAAATTAACGCTAAGGGGAGATATCCTACAATTATAAATGCAAAGTCAGGTTCTATAGAAAAGAAATATAGCGTTATTGTAACCGCCAAATATATAAAAGAATTTACTGTCGCGGTTTTCCAATTAGGAGAAAGATACCCAAGGATTAAGTTTGGAAGCAGAAATAGTATAACTATATTTACTGTTGATAATAAAATTAAGGATGGCGTAAATCGAGTTAAAATTTGGGCAGGATTTAAATATTGGTTCAGTCGAAAAACAGAATAAAGAAAATCCGTAGCAAAAATACTTAAAAAAATGAGTAGATACGATAATGGTGCCGCAATTAACCAAGCAAGTAAAAATCTAATTTTTGGTGATTGCATTATTTTACCTTTCATATTATTTTGGATTATTTTTTCCATTTCCTCCTTAAAAATTTTTTCAGGATCGAAATCTGGAGCGAAAGTATCAATAAAATCTTGTAAAATATCCCTTAAAATAGTTAAAATTAACTGGTTATTATCATTTGAACTAACAATTACAGCCCCTAGTAGATTTTCTTCGGAGATGGGAAGTAAGATAAGCTTATTATTTTGTCCTAAATCAACGTTTTTAATTACACTTCCTAATGCTTCCCTACTAAAATTAGCGATTGATGCGAAAAATCCTACTAAAATGTTATCATCATATTTCTCTCTCATAAAATTTTTAGAATATAAAACAATTCCATTTTCATCCATAATATAAAGACTCTTAAACATGCAATTACCTCATAATTTATTAGTTAATTTTTTTCTAAATATTCTAAATAATCACCTATTGATGCTTTTGAAATTTTAAAGCTAAAAAGGTTTGCTCCAAACAATTCTGTTAAATTTATTATTAATTTATCTGGATTTTCTTTTATGTATATCTTATATTTTTCATTTTTCCTTTCTTCAATAATTCTATTAACTTCTTCGAATTCATTTATCCTCTTAATTAAATTCTCATCTGCATTATTGAATTCAACTGTAATATATTCACCTGCATATGGTAGTGCATTGATATAATCCTCATGGGTTCCTATTTTAGATACATTTTGAGAAACAGTCAGAATTTGATCACATTTTGAAGCAATTCCTTCTGGGCCATGAAAAATAAGTATTATATGGAATACTTCTTTTATGCGATTCATATATTTGTTGAATTTCTCAAAATCTATTCTATTAAGTAATCCAAAAGGTATTGAAAACATTACAATTGTGGGTGATTGAAGCAAAGCTCTTCCAATTGAAAATAGTAAAAATTCTAAAGGTGTTAATTGAGAAAATCTTTTTTTCTTTTTATTCCATAAACCAGTGGCTGTTAAAGAATTTTTAATAAATTCTTTCTTGCGAGTAAATTGTAGAAGAGGGGCTTCTATGAGAAAATCACTCACAAGATCTCCCATTTTAGAAGTTAATCCTGCATTTTTTAAAACCTTATCCAAAGCGACTTTTCTTTCTTTAAGGATACCCTTAATATCTATACCAGATTGAACTGCTTTTTTAAGCTTCATTTTAGTTATTTTTGACTCATAAGCTTGGGGTAAGATAAAAATTCTTTCCATATCGTATGCCGGTAACAATTGAACATATCTACCAAAGATCTCAATTCTGCCTGAAAAATTAGGATGTTCACCTGATATAGCCTCAAAAAGTTTTAATAATGTCAAACTATGCTCAGCATTCTCGAACAATTCTTTATCGTAAACAATTCCTATTGATTTACCTCTATGGATCTTAAATGAGATGTCTTTTATATTACCCCCTATTGAAAAATTATCAACCACAAGGTGTTGAGAATTAAATTTTATAGGCTCTACTTTTAAACGATCGGTTACAATTTGAGTTAATTTTTCTACTAACTCATATATATGAGGTGGGTTTAACTCATTCCAGTCTGTGATAATATCAGATTCATTAAATTCTCTTTCACTTACAATTCTTGAAAGAGTTTTTGAAAAAGAAAAGGAAGGAATAGATGGAAATTTTTCAAAATTTATATTAAGCTTTACTACAAAATCAGGGAAATAAACACCTATTTCTCTATGGTAAGGAATATTATCTATGGGGAAATTTTCATATATTTCATCAAGGAATTCTATTTCTTTATCCAAGAGTGCTAAATGTTTCTGAAACTCTCTTCTTATAAGCTTTCTCATTCGACCGATGATTTTCACCGGACTAACAAGTCCATCATCATCAAAATCAGGTTCTACTATGATTTCATCAAAATCTATTTGCTCTTCAATAGGAGTATAAATTTTTAATAAAGGGACTCCCTTCTCAAGAACATCTTTATTTGTAAAGAATAAAACTTCAAAAAAAGACTTTTTATAAACTAAGTTTATAATAGAGGCAATTCCAAAAGTATTTTCCCTGTATGTCATCCAAAATCGTTTAGAAAAGCGTATAGAGTCTAAGGTTTTAAGCCTAAGGCGCTCTTTTTCGCTCATTTTAAAGTTTTTCAATCTTAGGCACCTCCATAGCTTTATATCTAAAGAATTGTTCCATCTTTGAATCTATCTGTTTTAACAATTGAATAGAATCGTTACCAATTACATTTTCTATTTTATAGAATAATTCATTTACATTTAAGTTGGTAAAGATTGAAAAATTGGTTCCAACCTTATTTTCTAAAACTTTTTCGATGCCTTCAATAGATTCAAGCGATTCTATGGCATTTTCAACGGGCTTATAAAACTGTAGCTCAACTGAACGTCCTTTCCCTGGTAATTGATCTAGCAGTTCTTTTGGCCTTCCAAAATCAATCATGCCCCGCTTTCTCCCGAAAATTGCTACATCATTACAAAAACGCGATTCCTCTGGATAGTGTGTGATAACTATTAATGTGGTTTTAAATTGCTCATTAATTTTTGTAAGTGTTAACCATAAACTCTCCCTTATTATTGGATCTAATCCAGAAGTTGGTTCATCTAAAATAAGAAAAATGGGGGAATGTATCAAACCAATAGCAATACTAACTCGCCTTTTTTCGCCCCCAGATAAATTTTTTACTAATTCATGCATCTTGTCTTCAATATCTAAGCTTCTCAGTATCCTTTTAGATTTACTTATTATCTCTTTTTCAGTCAATCCATATTGATTCCCAAAATATAATAAATTTTCTAAAGTGGTGAAATTATGATAAAGTTTTCCCAAATCTTGAGGTACATAACCATAAATAGGTCGTATTCTTTTTGCTGTTCTCTTACTCATGTTCATTCCATAAATTTGGCAAAATCCTGTTGTTTTTCTCATGCCTAGTAAACCCTTTATAAATGTTGACTTCCCGGCTCCACTTTCTCCTAGAATGCCAAGAATTTTACCATGCGATATACTCATTGATACTGAATCAACAATCAATGTCCCACCAGCATATACGCTAAAATTTTCACAGTTTATAGCAGGAAATTGTTGAAGGTATGATGGAGTTAACTTTTCTCCTATTCCAAATAATAATTTTATCCTCTGTGGAATAGAAAGTCTCTGATATAACTTCAATAAAATAAATAATCCTAAACCTATAAGCTCAACAATAAGAATATAAAATAACATCTCATTCCATGGTTTAGAATCAAAAGTCTGATCATATTTTAGTTCATCAATTATAACTATTCCATAAGCCATATTTCTTAAATCTCCTCCAAAACCCGGATTATCCCCAAATCCTCCGGTTGTTTCACTAATACATTCTTTATACCAATTTAATGCTCCTCGAATATCTTCTGGTTGAAAGCGATAATCATAGAGAGCCTTAGAAGCTAAATATGTAACTAAAAATGTTGATGGTAATTCTAAGTATTGAGCTAGAGCGGGTAATATTGAAAAACTCCCATCAGGCATTTGCGCAAGTTTTAAGAATTCAATTACAGCAATCTTGGACATTGGTTCAGAAGAAAAGAATTGGTTAAATATTTCAAGACCAAAATATGTTGAGACTATATCACTATGAAAACCAATAAAAATTGAGAAGCCTCCATCTGGATTTTGACATGATTTTATCCAATGTGAAAGGTTATTACGATCAATTAAATGACTACTTTGAAGTAGCTCAAGCGAAATTAATGCCCAATACGTACTTTCCACCGTAGAAATATTTATATTGATTAAATTTAGGAAATAGTTATAATAGGGACCAAATAAGGAAAGTATATAATCAACATCATTTCCGACTCTAAAACCCCCATCAAGATTTTGGAGGTCTACTAAATAATTTATAGTTTTTGATTTATTTTGAAATTGATTTAGCTCATATGGATCAATAAAATTGATTAAATTCAGAGCACAATATGTTGAAAAAAGAGTAGAATTTAGATCTGGTCTTGAACCAAAGCCACCATCCTCTATATTATAACAATTATAAACATAAGTTAATATATTATCGGCCTGTGTTTCATTAATCCATTCAAATAAATTTTCAGAATTATAATTTCTTAATGCTAAAACTCCAAAATAGTTGTATTCCAACGTAATATGACCAAATAAAGAATTTAATGCTTGGTGATCATGCAACCAGTTATAATAATTAAGTTTTATTTCATTTATTCTATTTTCAATACTGGGCATAAAGGTATATTGTCTTTCTAAAATTGATAAAGCTTTCATTGCAGCCCATCCATAATTAAAGTCTGAAGGTGTTGTAAAAACTGGATGCTGGCCAAAACCTCCATCTAGATTACTACAATTTAAAATGAAATCGAGAGTATTATTCAAGGGCATTGTTAAATTTAATAAATCCAGAGATGCTAAGCAGTAATATGTAGATTCAATATCAGATATAATCCCAAGATTATTCCTAAAGCCCCCATCTATATTATATAATGAGCTGATATAGGTAAGTATTGCTAATTCACTGGCAATATCATAAGTCATGTTCATAGCAATATAAGCTTTAATTCCATGATAAGTGGTTTCGGGAGTAGCTATTAAGGAGAAATCTGTTAAAGCATACCCCCCCGTTATTACCCATGTAGAATTTATATATTTACTTATATTTTCATTATTCAATATCGAAATTCCCGAAAGGATTTGGGCTAATTCAATCGCATAAGACGTCGAGATGATATCCGAATAATTCAAAAGGGGCACAACCCTAAATCCCCACCCATTTCTATTCAATGAATCATTTAGATAATTAACAATTTCTGTTGTTTTATTTTCCATTATTTTACGACTAAGATAAGATTTATTCGCCACCTCAATTGTTTTTATTGCTTCATAGGTAGAAATCATGTTCCCTAAACCACCTATATCTGAATAGGCTCCATTGATATTTTGCTTTTCGAATATGTAGTCGAAAAAGAAATTGGGGGCCATTTTTTTAATCTTTTCATTTCTTAAATTGTTGGGATTTATTAAACGAGAATCCGTATTATTCACTTGTGTGAAATTAATAGAATCTATAGCTCTAAAATTAGTATCTAAGACCGGTTCTAAAAATAATCCGTCATCATTTTGATGGGATTTGGTAAATAATACAGCATTTTTTTTGACATATTGCACACTCTCTTCATCAATATATGAAATAAAGCGAGTATTTACAAGAATTAAGGTGAAGATTGGAGTTCCAATAAGAAGAAATAATATAATAAAATTTTTTAATCTTCTTTTACCTGTTCGGCTCAAATTTATAATCAATCAGCACCTCCTTTTTTTTAATTTAAAGTTTTTTCTTTTTCCTCTTCTTCTTGAATCCTAATTTGAAAGAACCTCCTAAAACTGGCTATATCCCTACTCATTGATTTAATTTTGATACCCCTATTAATTAAGAATTGTATAAGATTTGGTAAATTTTGTTCAAAATCATCCATCAAAATCTCAATAACCTCATTTCCTACTCGTAATACTTTTCTTACCGGGCCAAACTTATTTATCATTTCAATTAATTTTTCATTTAAATTTTCAATGGTAAATCTTGCAACTAAACCCTCACTAGGTAAAGATAAAATTAATTTTTGGGGTGTATCAAACTCTAATAATTTACCTTCTCGCAATATTGCGGTTTTATCACATATTAATGCGGCTTCTAAGTCATGTGTGATTATAAACATTGTGGTTTTTAATTTCTGGTTAAGTTTTTTCAAATAACTAAGTATATCGTAGCGTTTAGAGGCATCAACGCCTGAAACTCTATTAGTTTAAATAACTAAATAGTGTAGTTGGCTCGTCTAAGAAAAGTACGCTCGGTTTATGAATAAGTCCAATCGCCATTGATAACCTTTTCTTTTCTCCTCCACTCATATGTTTTACTCGTTTCTTCCAAGTATCCTTTGGTATGTCTAAGATTGAAAATAGTTCTTTAGCTATGCCTCGTGCTTCTTTTTTTGTCATTCCATAAGTAGAAGTAAATACCTCTACATTCACCAGGGGGCTTAATTCAAAATATAAGTTTAATAGTTCTAGTTGAGGAACGTAGCCAATATTACTTAAAATTTTAGTATGGTTTCTTTTATTTGCTGGTGATAAACCTGTAACTCTTACATCACCTGTCCAATTCTTTTTATCGATTTGACATGTTAAAACCCTAATAATCGTGGTTTTTCCCGCTCCCGAAATTCCAAATAACCCAATTATCTCTCCTTCATTTACTATAAACGAAACATCATGTACTATATGTGCCTTGCCAAAAATTACATTTAAGTTATTTACTTCAACCATAGGTTTTTTTACATCAATATTCTGGTTCATTAACATCATAATTTTTCTTTAATAACCCTAATATAGTATATATAGATTAATTTCTTTTAATTATATACTATCAAAAAAATAACTTATATCAAATTTGATTTTTTGGTTTTTATGATAGAACCTTATAAAGCTATAGACAGGTAAATGAGATAAAATAACCGTGAAATAATACTATTTTAGTTAATTACTTTAGCTATTTTTTTATGTAAACCCTACTATATAAAATTTGAAAATTGAATAATTTATTTTAAGACAATATACTATTTGACATCAACCTAATTAAACAGATTCTTAAAAAGTTCGAGGGGAGGAATACGAATATATGACCGAGTTTTAGATATTTTTTTTATTAGAGATGATGGAGTAATTATGGTCTGAATGAATTGAATGAAAAAGAAAATGAAAAAAAGAAAAAATTATGAAATTACTTTCAATTTATAAAAATTAAAACATTTTTAAGACTACCATTAAACGACAAAAAGCAAAGAAACTTACTTTTACTTCCAATGACCTCTCTGTCTCTATGAAACTATAGTACAGAGGGGAGGTTTACTAATTTAGTAAACAATTAAATATTCTATAGAACATTTTATAATGATGAAAATTCATAAAAAGAAATAAAAAAAAAGGTTGAAGTTAAAATAATCAATAAAAATACTTTAGATAAGAAGTATAAAAGATCAGGAAAAAAAAAATTGATATTATTAGAATATCAGCCAACTGTTATTAAACTCTTAAATCATAATGATATAAAATATATTATTTGGGAAATAATCACATTAACAGAATAAAGCCTATTCCTCATTTCTATCCTCAATCTCTTCAAGGTAAATAGTGTATTTCTTTTTTGGATCTATTAATCCCTCCTTAATAAATGAATTTGGAATATGAAAAATATAGTAATCTCCATGTTTGGCTGGTTTCTTTGTAAAGTTTATTACTTTTTTTGTTAATTTAATTTCCTCTCTTTCCATGTTTTTTATTAAATTTTCAAGTATAAAAAACTCTTATTTTTCATAGAAAAATTTATGTAAAATTTCATAGAGAGATCTTATTTAAATATGAAAATTGATTTTTTAATTTAATACAATTTTATAGAAAGAATTATATAAAGAAACATAGAAAGGTAATAAAAATTTCTATAACGGAAGGGAGAATATTCTCTCTAAGAAGGGATATTAAAGATGTGATTAAAAGGATTAGTAGAGATCCTACTATCCTAATAACAAAAATACTTTTATATGGTTAAAATAAATCTATTGAATCTAAGATAGATACCATATAATTTCTTAAATTATAAAAATATGAATGAAATAAAATGACAAAAATAAATAAAAAACGGAAAATAAAATACGGCGTTATAGCGGTGATTATTATATTCGCTATGATTGCTCCGGGAGTCTATAAGTTTATAGATATTCCTAGCGGTGGGAAAAGAAAGGAAGATAATATTTTAGGTTCATCTTCTTTTCTTTCCGAAGTTGATGTCGATGAACCTTCTTATAGCTTTTATGCGTGGAATGAATCGTATATAGTCTGTAGAGTTCATAATGCTCCATACGCAAATTTTACTTTAGATGGCCAGGTATATAATGTGTCGTACGGGATGAATTATATTCCGATTAATTTTCTTGTGAATAAATCATATTTACTTACTTTTGAAGAAGAAGATATCAGTGCTGATGTTTTTGATTGGTTTGTAGTAGAGCCTTTACTTATTGATTATGGATATGTTGAAGTAAATCCAGTGACACCAACAGAAATAAATTTTAATGCTGCTGGTTTAGTTTCCTTTTTTATTCGATGGAATCATACTAAGCAAAATGATTTTACTTATGACGACCTTTATATTGAATACGATGGAACTGCAATAAATGAGATACGAGGTGATTGGGATGATACTTTTGATGTTGATCCATTAATAGTTTCACTGTTCAGGTTTGACGGCTCTTATATACAATATGATATATTTATGAAACCTGGAGATCATACGATTGAGTTAAAAGGAAATGGGACAATTTGTTATAAATTGGTAGTTTCTGGAGATTGGGATAAAGATGGGATCTCTAATGCTGAAGAAGTCCAAAAAGCATATAAGTCTCCATTCTATGATCCTTTTAATCCTTTAGCATGGGGTTTTTTTGAAAAAGGAAGTAATTATAGATGGATACTTGATCCAGAAGATGAATATGGAGTATTTTCTTTTTCTATTCCCGAGAGTTTAGAATCTCAATTTCTTTCAATTGAACTAATTTCTGGTTCGATAAAAAATGTTGAAGTTGACAGTGATTCATTTACATTTCAAGGAAAAGAGTTTTATTCATCGTTCTTTGATAACTCGAAAGTTATACATTATGGAATGGTAAGTACTGGAGAACATTTTATTAGGTATGATTACACAGAAGATTGTGTAATTTTTATTAAATTTTATCTAAATGGTGTAGAAATTGTACAATTTTCAGAAGATGAGTTAATGGATAAGGATTGTGATGGGCTTCCTGATTCTCAGGAGCAGTTTTCTGGAGCAGATAAATTGTCTGGGGATACAGATGGTGATAATCTTCTTGATGGGTAGGACCTTTCGCCAACTTCTTTTTTGGATATAGATAGTTCGACAATTTCAGAAATAGTAGTACCACATAATGATTCGAGAGATACTTTAATTACTTTTTCGATTAATAATCTTGAGGAAAATTATATGACAATGAATGGATCTGAAATTTGGAAAGATTCAGAAGTTTCCGTTGTTCCGATGATGAGATTATTTGGAAATTCTTCTATTTCGTTCGGGGAATTAGAAAGAACTTACAATAAAGATTTTGTATCGTATGATATAACCGGTCAAGGGTCTAATTACGGTGATTCACTTCCATTGAGTGAATATTCAAACGCTGAATATACATTAGTTCCTCCATTGGTTTCGAACAATTCTCTTTCATATACGCTTGTATATGATCAGGATAATCCAGCCAGAAGTGATTCGATTATTAGTATAAGATTTGATTTTGTATGGTGTGTTCTTGGTCATGAAGTAAATTCGACACGTATCTCTCATATATACGAAATTGAAGAAGATATTATTTTACAATCAGTTACAGTCGCTGAAGTTGAAAAAGTAGATTATATATTAGCATCTCCAGATTCAATGATTGAGAATCAAATTCTTTGGAATCTGATTCAGAATCCGGAAATTGGTAGTTTCTCTGATTTCGGTGTTTCTGCAGATGTTGTGGCCTCTGGGAGTGCTAATATTACAGAGGTTCTTGATAAATTGGTTGATATCAGGGAAAGTAACCCGATTTCTACTGATGAATATGGAAATATTGATGAAAATGAAGTAGCATATTTTTCATTTTCATTTTCTCAATATGATTTACTCCAAAATATTTCTAACTATTTATACTGGACAGATCAAACTGACTTGCTGGAAAAGAGATGTAAAAGCGAAACTTATGTCTCCCTTTATGCATCGAGTGATATTTCACTAGATGATCTTGGAGTTTTATTTAATCCGGATACTACAGGAGATTATAAAATATGTTATACGAAAACTTGGGGAAATTATTCAGAGTCTGGGAGTCAGATTGAAGAAAGGTTACAGATACTTGATTATCCGATATATATGAATAAGACTTCGTTTACAGAGGCAGATGTTCTGGAAATTACATCAGTTCAAGGAGACGGAATTCCGAAAACAAACTTACCAAAAACAATTGATTCGGAGATTCATGACAAATTAATGTTTCAAAATATCACTTTAATTGAAAATAAATTATATTCAACGGAAGAAGGTGCTCCTAGAATTGCTTTTGATTTACTCTATGATATATTAAAAATTTCAGTCAATACAAGAATTCTCGAAGTTCCACTTAGTGACTTAATGTTTAATTCTTATTCAATTAATTATCTAAAGGCTTTTTGGCACGGGTTAAGAAGACTTGATGATTACGGAAGAAATTTTTGGCATAGTTTATCAGTTAAGACTTGGTGGTACTTGCTCCCAGAAACTAAAAATTTTGCTGGCGATCTTGTGGCTCATGGACATTTCTATAATAATCTTATGAATCCATTTGAAGGTTTTGATGTACAAGAAGAAATAGAAAGACTTTTTAGTAGAGATGTCATAGATGCGAAAAATGCAAGAGATACAGAAAGATTATATAATACTTTATATGCTCTTACTGATGCTGAATATTGGGAGAACCTTCCATTAACATATAAATTCGAATTAAATCTTCAAGATTTTGTAGTAGAAGGACATCAGCATGCGTTTGCTGATCTATTGAGATTTATTTATATAGATAGGTTTGAAGATATTCCTGTTGGTGATCTTAAAGCTGGTGATTCGAAAAAGATGGTTCCCGCGTGGCA
>JAEOSD010000094.1 GCA_016840545.1 Promethearchaeota archaeon | reverse complement strand
AATTGGTAGAATTTATCAAAACATTAATTATGTGTATTATTAAAACTCAAGTTTAGAATAGTATTTTTAACCTAAAATTTTATTAAATTCACTCCCTATTATACCTGGATTTTCTCCAAGATATGAATGGGGATTACAAAACAATAAGTAAAAGTAAGGTTCAAACAAACCGTCAATACTCGGTCCTACATCCGATTTGTATATATAGACCCACAATTGTTCATTGTCATAAGTAGCTTGTCGGTAAATCCAGTTTAAAGGAGAAATTTCGGGAATATTTCTAATAGTTCTTAAAATTTCATGGATATCATCCACACTATATTTTTTACTTAGTATGATAATTGGTGAGAGATCGAATGAAGTAATACATATTCCATTTAGTCCATAATTTTTTAAATGTATTAGAAAATCGTTTCCCACATGATTAATTTTACTTTTGTGATGTTTCACACGATTCCTTGCTTCAGCATCAGTTAAAATATCAATTATTATCTGCTCTTCCGCAGGTAAAATTTCCATAGATGAACTCAGAGGGATTTTATCAATGATGATGGATTTGTATATTAAATTAACTTTCTCGAAAACGGATTTATGAAATAAATATCTTTCTGTTTGAGCAGTAATTAATACATTTCCACTATATTTAGATTCTTTTTTTTCCATATTAATTTCATTACTAGAATCAAATTCAAGAAGTTTTATATTCTTATTCATGCTGTGCGCGAATTTAAACAATGCAGAAACTAGTCCAGCATGCAACTCAAATGAATTAGCGTGATCATAATTATCTTCCTGATCAATAGCTTCTTTTGAGAAATCAAAAAATCTTAGATATAATTTAATTCCTTTTGGTAGATCTTTCAAAACTAAATGGTAATACGGAAATCCGTAGCTGCTTATAACTGAAAACTTGTAAATCGTCACTTTTCTAGATAAATCCTCCATTAATTAACTTTTTTTAACCACATTTAATATATAACCGCAGTTTTATAAAATTTCGTGGATATTATTGTTTTCATTGAAGATTTAAAATTTCTTTTAATTCAATAAAATTTCTTATATTAAAATCAGCTAGATCGTAAATTTTGCCTTTGGGGCTGAAATAACAAGATTTAATATTAATTGCATTTGCTGTTTGGATATCAATCTTTCTATCACCAACTGCAAGTACTTTCTCTTTTGCTATTTGAAATTCGTTAATAAGATATAAGAAAGATGTAGGATCTGGCTTATATGGGAAGCCGTCTTCATTAGTAATGGCTTTTTCGAAAAAATCTTCCATATTATAGCAATTTAATAATTTAAATAAAGTGAAAGATTCACGATGAGTGACAATAAAATTCTTACCACCTTTTTTCTGAATATATGTTAGAATTTCTTTTACTCCTGGAAAGGGAGTTTGATGAGATTCTAAATTTACCATGTACTTTTTACTGAATAAATCCTGAAATTCTGATTTATTTATATTGTAATCTGATCTTAATTTGTCAAAGCAAAATCTCACGCTTGTTTCACACCATTCTTGAACTTGGTTCCTATTTAAATCTATGTTAAAGTTAATTTTCATGATTTCAGTTATTATTGAAGCGATATGTGGATAGGTATTAAATAAAGTGCCGTCAAAATCCCAAATGATATACTTAAAGGTATGCATACCGCCAACTTGTAATTTATTTTATAATTCAGAACGATGTAGAAGAAGTATTTCTATTTTTCCCATAACTGAAGCATCAAATTAAAGATGAGTTTCTCTTCGGTTTTTTCTATCATAGTAAGATACCAATTAAGGTGTTCTTCAAAACCTAATTCGTACCCAAATTTTCCTTTTATTTCACCTATAAATTCGTATTCGCTTTCATCGACCCATTTCCATAAATTGGCCCATATTTCTCCTATTTGTTCTACTCCCTCACATCTGGACCCCGCATAAAGACCGCCAGGTATAATACGAACAGATATATCTTCATTAATGGTAATATTCGGAGTGATTGTTATAAAGTAGCCATAGCCATGAGGCTCTGGATCCTTTGTTGGATAAGTATTTCTTCCAAAAATGCGTGCGTCGGAATCTTTACTTAATAATCCCTTTTCTTTCGCCCAAAACTCTGCCTTTTTCCATGCATCAGATTCAGGTGCTTCTGAGAGTGCATGAAAATATGCAGCACGCATAGATTTGACCCTCTCAAGCGTGATTTTTTCGTTCATAAAAATCATTTTTTAATCCTTAGCTTAAGATTATAAATTTATAGGTTTTAAATAAAGCTTAGCACTTTAATTTAAACTTGGAATTATCCAAATAAAAATGATGATTATCTTTAGAAATTGAATGTATCACATTAATAATACGCATTTCAATTTTTGGTTTATTGTTTTCTCTTTTAAGTTTAGAGATATCTATTCTATCGGAACATAATTTGAAAGGTTTTTTATAAAAAAGTTTTAGATGAATAAAAGCAATCTAAGAATTCCTAGATAAATATTTAACTGGTTTTCTTTTGCCGAACCACAGTAAGCCATACAAGCTTATGAACACAACTAACATAGCAATAATCTTGTAAACTTCAATAGATTCTTTCAAAATTAATAGCGCAAAAATCATGGTTATCATGGGAGTAGGCGTTGTGACTGTGCTAGCTACTGATACATCAATATGCTTCACAGCATAAAACCAATTTACCAGTTCTAAGTAATAGACAATACCCATTAGAAATCCAAATAATTGGAATTCAATGTTTAACAGCCCATTAAAAATATTTGTAATTCCATTAATAAGCGAGGAAATACCAAAAAGAATAATGGACGATATAAGCACTCGAAAGAAGGTTACCTGATTAGGAGTTATAGGAGATGTATCAAGCGTGTTTTTTATGGTAACATGTGCTATACCCCAAAGAAAAGGTACTATAAGAGCAACTGCAAACCATGGGGAAAAACCACTAATGAGCCATGTTCCCTCTGTACCAAGATAATAAATCCCAATTATCATGATCAAAGTGAAAACAATCTCACCTAATCGTTTCTTTTTTTTAAAAAGAATAAATTCCCAAAGAATGGAAAATAAAGGGTATGTTTGAATCGCTATAGCAGCACTTACTGTCCCTGCGGTCTCAAAAGCAAATACATAAAAAAAAGTAGATATAGAAAAAATGAAACCCGTTATCCCCATAATGAGATATGTCTTTTTCCGAATTTTCCAATCTACAGATTTTTGAAAAATTCCTAAATTTTTTTTGGAAAATTCAATAATAAATAAGGGCACAGCACATATTAACTCCCATAAAGAGAGGTAAAATGCATAATCCAAGGCATTTAGATCAGAAGGGCGGCTATTTGATATAATAGGTAACATTGCAAGAAGAAATAAGGAAATAAATGAAAGAAAAATCCCTTTATTACGGTTTGGACTAAATTCCAAAGAATCAGCTTTAATTGAGGGAAAATTATGGGCTTCATTTCGCTTTCCTGCCATAATTTATCAAAATTAGGTTCACTTATAAACATAGGGGAAATATTAGCTACTTTTCGAATATTCAGCTTATAAAGTAAAACTATATCTTAAAAATATATTAAATTACCATTCATTATCCATCTTAATATATATATTATTATTTAGACTAATGAAATCAAAAAAAATTCCCTCTAATACAAAGGCAACAAATCCTATAGAAGAATTTACTTATGTAAAACCAAGTGAGATCCATGGGTTAGGATTATTTGCTAAGAAATTCATCCCAAAGAGTACAATGTTGTGGCATGCGCGCCCACAAGATGTATTAATTATAACAAAGGACCAATTTTTAACTCTTGATACTTCTTATAAATCATCATCAATCAAGGACTATATTCACTATTTACTCACCTATTCCTATTATGATAGAGAACTTGATGCAATAATTTTTTGCTTGGATAATTCACGATTCATAAATCATTCATTTAATGCAAATTCTGGGATATCTGAAGATGAAAGTAGTTTCATTGCTGTAGCCCAAAATGACATTCAACCGGGGGAAGAAATTACCGAGGATTATTCAAAATATACAGTTTGTACCTGGTTGCTAAAATACAAACAATATTTTGATCCCTCTTGTTGGTAAAGATTTTTCCTCTAATGAAAAATGAAAATTCCGATTAAGTAGCTAAAAATCAACCGATGCAATTAAAAATTATTGATCATATTTTAGACATAACATTTTAAGCATAATAGTTGAAATGAGTATGTTAGAGGAAGCAGGGCTTAAACCTAAAAAATTAAAATGCCCAAATTGTAGTAATAAGTTTGTTCCGAAATTTTTTCATCGCGAAAAGGTGAAATTTGAACTTGGAGCACCACTTCATAGATTTAAAATTCCTAAATTTAAAAATTCTAATGGTAATAGCCGACCTTATAATATAGTACGCCGATCTTGGGTTACTTTTTGCCCTAAATGTAAATATATTATCAAATTTGCTGCAGAAGTTGGTAAAAAAGAAATGCTAGCAGATTTTAGCTCCTTGCTTCATCTTAAGGAATTCAAAGAAAATGGAAATATCTATGAATATTCTTTTAACGATTACGAAAAACCCTATAAGGAAGCTTTATATTACAATGAAATATTAATGGAGGACTTGAGAAATGATATTTTGAATACTCTTGAGGACTTAAATTTAGCCCACTGGGGAAAGTTATATAAGATGTGGAAGCGTGAATCTTCAATTGATTCTTTTAAATTTCTAATTAGATTTTATTCACTGATACTGAAACATATTGAAATTCAAGACGTTAAAATCAGTAATGAAAAATATTCTGAGAAAATTAAAAACCTAGACCTACCAGAAGTTTTAAAGAAGGATTTACTAGAAATTAAAGAACTTAGAAGGAAAACGATTTATGAATATTACGACTTAAACGAAGTGGATGAAGGATTTATCCGTAATGTATTTATTAATTTAATGTTTGAATTAGTTTTTAAAAAATTAGAGCCATTGGAATTAAAAAGCATTTATAATAAAAAGGATGCCGAAATTTTGGATAATGAGTTTTTATATTCAGAATTTAAAAAGTTATTCAGCAATTATTTAGAAGAACAATTAGGATTAGGAGAATATGCTAATGAATTTGTAATTTCTTTGTTGAATAAGTTAAAAGTTACTTTAACATAAAAATTAGGAATTATCATATCTTTTTTAAATTGGAGTGGTTTATCTTATGTTATGAGTGTTCTAAATTTCTTTATCGAAGTCCATCTTAAACTTAAGCAATACAAATTAGCATTTATCTTTCTATTTTTGTTTTGGTTTGGCGGTTTTATGGGTTTTATCATTACAGAACCTAACGAGGATATAGGAGTACTACTTTTGTATTCCTTGGGTGTGCGCCGCCCCGAACCTGCGGGAGATTTTGATAGCTTTTATGCTTTACTGTGGCCTATTTTATTAGAAGTGATTGTGTTTGGCTTCATCATGGGAGAATTTTTGGAGAAATATAATCCAATCATAACTAGTAGAATTCTTGCGAAACATAAACGTAATCATACAGTAATTATTGGATATCAACATCTTTCTGAGAGAATTGTAGAATATTGTGCAGAAAATAAAGAACAGTTTTGCCTAATTGAAGATAATGAAGAGTTGGTTGAGGATTTAATTAATGCAAGCTACCCCGTTGTTGTTGGTGATGCAACCGAGACAACAAATCTTGAATTTGCGAATATAAAACGAGCTAAAGAGGTCTTCATTAATGTAGGTGATGTAAGAGTTGCTATTATCTGCACTGAAAAGATTCGTAGAATAAATCCAGATTGTCGAATTTATGTTCGTGCATTTGAAGATCATGTGCAAGAATATCTCGAACAACCTCCATTAAACGCATTTTCTTTTTCAACATCAAAATGGGCAATGGAAGGGATTCAAGAATGGACCAAAGGAAAAACAGGTAAGGCTATTGTGATTGGTCGGGATAGTTTAACACATCGAATTGCTTATCATATTTCCTTGCAACCAGAACGTGAGGTATTCCTATTTGATGATATACATGATGGTATTGGGTTTGTTGTAAATGAAAAATTACATATCATCACTGAATTCGCTTGCTTTTTAAGTGATTTACGAGCCCATGTGAATTTAGAAGAAGTTTCCCAAGTCTTTATTTGCTGGAAAAAAGATTCAGAATTCGATGAAGCACTTTATTTAACATCTAAATTTAACTTACGTTATCCCCAAATTGAAGTTTTTGTGAGAATTTTTGATGAAGAACTTGTAGATTTGGTTGAAAAATATCATGCGAAAACATTCTCGACGTCACAAAACGCGTTTGAGAAGCTTCAAAAAGAAGTTTCATCAAACTCTGGAATTGCTTCCCGAAAATAATTATTAGATTAAGCTATAACCCAAATCGAGCAGCGGTTTTATTAGTAATTTCAACTATATCTGCCATTTCTTGGTCTGAAAAATCTGGAGTATAATAAGTAGGTTGATGTAGATGTTTAATATAATATTTCTTAACTTTTTCAAATTTAGTCGAAGGAAGCTCGGTATGTTCGAGTATCTGATCTATTATTTCTGCTGGAGTATCGCATAGCTCATCATATCTTACAATAAGGGTAGCTTTTTTGAGCATTTTGTTTGCATCAAGATTATTGGCGATGAAATCATAAATTGATCCCCAATAATAAGCCCAACCTTTTACATATGTTTTTTTACGTGACCATAATTTGCGAATTTTTTGAATGAGTTCTGTATTACCAGCGTTTATACATACTTGATGATGTCCAAACTCATGATGACCAACTATTTTTAACCAATCATTTAATAGTGGCCCTTCCTGCCCAAACTGGGTGAAGACCTTAGTTTGCTTAATTAAAGAAGCAATTTGATTGATTGGATTACGAATAATTAGTAAAAACTTTGAACTTGGAAAAAGGCGAAGCAAGTATTCCAATCTTGTAACATTGTAATTATTTTTAGCTAAATAGCGAGAACTCTTTTGAGTTATTATAAGTTTTCGAATATGATTTCGATAAAACCTCTCAAATCGAGGATTATATGTTATCCCATTAATTACATTGGAAGAATTTTCGTTATGAAGATTATCAAAAAACTTTTGCCAAAAGATTTCCTCAACCGCTTCAGGACTTTCACCCGTAACAAATATTCCATCTTTATGAAACCGCTCAAACGGTTCAGTGTACATTCTAAAAGCTTTTGCCACCTGATTAATCCAATAAGGGAGGTATGGCATAAGCAGGTATTTATACCGGTGTGATGCTAAATCTGGATGTTTACTTAACATTTCTAAAATGATTGTTGTGCCCGCACGAGCAAGACCAGTAATATAAATCGGTTTGTTAATATTTACTTTATCAAGATTATGACGTAAATGCATGGTTTCAAATCTATCAAGGGAAAATGAGAGAGTTTTGAAGGTGTCAAAGAATTTAGCAATTGAATATCCCACATATCCCAACAATGGGAATTTAAATCCATCATGATTCTTTGACTTTGCTTTTATCCTTATCATTATATTACTCCGTAGTTACACGAGTTCCTCATAAAAATCTTACAATATAAATTTAATCAATAAATCTCTTTTTATCATTTTTTATCTTATTTATAGTAAATTATCAATTTCTAAATAAAGATTTTATAATAAAATAATATTAAATCAATATAAGGTCTAATAATCTAAAAATAACAGATAATTTTAATATAAAAAGTGTACAAATTAAAATGAACGAAAATAATTCTAAATCTTGGATAAAAAAGTTAATTGTACTCGTAATATTTATAGGAGTAATTATATTAACAGCGGAAGTAGATTGGGCAGCTGAGCATCCAGGAGTAGGCATTGCTATACGACTTCTATGGTTAATAAGCTTATTAACTCTAGGGCTAATTTTACCTGTTGGATTCATGTATCTTGCAGGTAATAAACAAAGTGAAAGAGGAGATTCTGATAAAAAATGGTTTGTAATTGCGATTATTCTTTTCTTGATCGCTAATGGAATCCCTATTATATTTTATATAATTCTTGGAATTTCACCGGGTTTTTTCTTATATCTGCAATTAATCTTATTTGGATTAATTCCAGCTTTCTTTCTGCAACCAAAAAAATTTAAAATACGTTTTCTAATATTGGCTATTCTCTTTGCTGCAGTTATAATACCTATAGGAATTTTAGTTAATTTTACAATTGATGATATTTGGTATGGCGGTGTAACTGATAAAACAATGTACTATTTGTCTTTTTGGGGTCTTTTAATGACATTTTTCTATCTCATTATTGCTATTGGCTGGAAATTGGGCGGTGGTACTAAAAGACAAAGCTGGAACATCTTTGTGGCGGGAACACTTTTACAATTTAGCACACTTGAGGATTTCTTTTACTTTTTTCTAAATGGGGAACCCCTTCCTGGGGTTTGGCCTTGGATGAGCAATTTTGTCATTGATTTGCAGGCTCTTTTTGGTCATGTCCCTACTGATGTGGATCTACTTATATTCTGCATAATTATATCGGCAATTGCACTCTTCATTTTATTCGATGGACATGGGTATATCTGGAAAAAAATTAAGTTATAAATCCTAATAAATCCCCTTATTTTTCTTTTTTTGTTAAATTTAAATTATTAAAGGCCCCATAAAATATTCTGCAATCCATATATTTGTGCTCTCAGACGGTTCATTTACAAATCTGGATAAATAATAAGTATCTCCGAGTTGATGTCAACATCAAAAAAAAGAAAATAGAGGACCATGATTTAGTTAACTACTTAGAAGTTTTCCAGCGAAATTTAAGCGCATTTCTTAAAAATGATTAAATAGTGACCTAGATTTATTAATTCTTTGTCGCTTTTTCTTAGATTATATTTAAATCATGATTTAAAATTAAGAAATAAGAGTTTTGGGATTATGCATCGATTATAAATTACTAAAGGAAACTACTTAAATTTTTTAATAAAGAAAATAATTAATTGTAGAGGAATTGGATTTTTCAAATTATATCTGTGAAGAATACAATGAGTAGAGATTTAAAAGATTTGATTGATGAGGCTGAAGAAGAACAACAATCCAGAGCGTATTTGGAAAAAACAATTGAAAAATTAAAGGCTGAAGTTACTAAGTTAAAAAATAAACTTGAAGTTCAAAAAACTACCTTAAAAATTGAACCTGTTGAGCATATTGAGGAACGGAGTGAATCAGATGAGATTAAAATTTTAAAGGACATGATTTCAACCCTTACCCAAAAAGTTGAGCAAAAAAATGATGAAAAGGAGCAATTACAAAAAAAAGTAGAAGATTTAACTCTGGAAATAAATGAAGTAAAAGAAAGTTTATCTGATACAATTAAAGATGAGATGTTATCCCGAACTCAAAATTCCTTAAATACTCTAATTCAAGATTATGGAAAATTAGAAAATGAGAATAAATCATTAAAGAAAAAACTTTCTGAGCTTGAAAAAGAAATTGGACAAAGTACTCAAGTCTTAAAAAGTGAAATATCTGAAAGCCCCCTCAATGAACAATTAAAAAGTGAGATTTTTAACCTTGAGCGAAAAATCTCAACTTTAGAGAACACAAATAAAATACTCAAGGACGATTTAGAAGTAATAATGACTAAAAAAGATTCTGCAGAAAGTTTAGACCGAATTGTTGACACTTTAAAAAGGAATAATTTAGAATTAGAAGAGGAAAATCGAAATTTATCAGAAAAATTAGATGTATTGAAGAGAGAAAAGCTCAAAATATTCAAGTATGAATCTAAAATATCAGATTTAAATCGACAAATTGAAAAATTACAGAAAAAAAATCGAGAACTTCGAGAAAAAGACTCAATTTTATTAGCTAAAACAATTACAGCTCTGCAACTTCATGATAAAAAAGAGTTAGAGATAACAAAACCTAAGCTTACTACACCAATACAAATCTCCGAAGTTAGCCATGTAGAAAAGGACGAAAAAATATTCGAGATGGAGCAGGAGACCTTGAAAGAATTTGAGGAGGAAAGAGAAACAATAACTACTAAAATTGATGATACTTCAGAACTCGTTTTAAAATCAGGTGAAATAATAGAATCAGAAGAAGGAGAAATTACACGTAAGTGGCAATGCCCAAAGTGTGGAAATAACAATAAAGCACAAATTAGGGAAATAGATGATAAAACACGTTTAATCTATGCTTATCCAAAGATTTACGCTAAGAAATATCAATGTGGACAATGTGCTGCACAGTGGAGATAGAATCTAAATAAAATTAGCCATTATCAATTTAGAGGAAACCTTTCAAATAACAAAAATCTTATTTTAATAATTATTTCTTGTCTTAACTATTGCATTTATGCAATAGTTCCTTAAACAGTTTAAAATAGTGAACTTCATATTAACTTTTAAGTCAAATTGAAGTTAAACTCATTTTAAATGTATTTTTTATAGAGAAAAAAGATTTAATAAAAGATGTCATCAATAATAAAAAAAAAAATGGAAAAATCAGTAAATCATAAAAAAGTTGTATGAAACTATTTTATCTTTTCTGAAAATTCCTTTTGTTTTTACTCTTACTTTATTAATTAGATCTAATTAATAACGTTTCTTTTTGGGTTTAAAACTCGGTCGAGGTGCTTTTTCTGTAATTTTTAAATTACTAGCTTGAGGACCTTTAGATCCTTCAGTTATTTCAAATTCTACTTTATCGCCCTCATAGATAGCTTTAAAATCATCTTCACCTTCAATAGATGAATAATGTACGAATACATCAGCAGCGCCGTCATCTCGAGTAATAAAACCATAGCCTTTACGGCGGTCAAACCATTTTACTGTTCCTTTTACCATTGAAAAAACCTAATGAACAAATTGAGTACATACTTGATTAATGTACTCACAAATAAGTAAGAAGTAACCATTCCAAATAAATATTTAAGAAAAAGAACTAAGATTATTACCTTAAGTATAAGACTAAGTAAAAGAACATATTATAAGTAAAAGCGATTTGAGCAAATTAAGAGGACTATAACCACTAATTACAAACTTTTTCTACATATAGAGTAATTTACCATTCATAAAAACACTTAGTGCAAACATGCTTTTTAGCATAAATCCTCCGAGGAATATAACTAAGTAATCGAGATTTATCTTCAACTTCCTTAATAGCAAATCCAAAGGCTCCACATTTGGGACATTCTCTTTTATTAAGAGTAATCGGATCAGTGCTAGAAGTTATGATAGAATTTGCTTTCTGACCACCAACCGGAGTTTGTGCTGGTTGCGCTGGTGCTTGTGCTGGTTGTTGTCCATAGTTAGGAGATTGACTTGCTTGTTGCTGAAGATTCTGTATTTGAGCTTTCATTTGCTGATTTTCATTATATAAGTGATTAATCTGATTATCTTTTTCATTAATTAATGTTTGTAACTGATAAACTTGATTCTGTAATTCTGAAATTTGCGTAATGAGTTCATTGATTCTTCTTTCATAGTCTTCCATATTTGAAAACATCATTCTATTTTCTTACCTACTTACAAAACTGTAGTTGTATTATTAATCGACAAATAAATATTAAGGTTAAGTGCTATTTAAAAATTCTTACCCGAGGGGTTTTTGATTTTATTTTAAAAAAGATTATTAAATAAGTAAACGATTAATATTTTGTAGAAATGACATCAATCACCGTATATGATGGAACTAAAACAATCGGCGGAAATAAAATATATTTACAAGAGCAAAATCATGGGCTATTTCTCGATTTTGGAATGAATTTTAAAAAATATAGGGATTATTTTCAACAATATTTACAAGAACGTTATTCACGAGGTATTTACGACCTTATTCAACTAAAATTAATTCCTAAATTGAAGAATTATAGAAGAGATTTAATTCCCTCTGATTTAGATATTTCCAGTTTTCCTTCATTAAATATTGATGCTGTACTATTAAGTCACGCGCATATGGATCATTTTGGAAATATTTCTTTACTAGATGAGAAAATCCCCATCGTTGCATCACCAACGAGTATAGTGCTATTAAAAGCTATTAGGGATTGTTCAATAGCTACCTTGAATAATGAAGTTGCTTACTTTACTAAAAAAATCAGGGCAGAGGACGACAGAATTCTAAAAACTGATAAAAATGCTGTTTATTGTAGACAGTTTTTCAGTACAAGTGATTATCCACTTACTTTAGATGATTTTTTATCAATTCGTTTTAAAAAAAAGGAATTTGAAAAAGGAGATTTATGTGTTTTGAATGATTTTTCAACACTTTTTAAAATAAAAGCTTTTGAAGTGGATCATTCAATATACGGTGCTACTGCATACATAATTAGTGGAGAAAATACCGTTGCCTATTCGGGTGATTTTCGACTTCACGGCAAAAAATCGGAACTCAGTAACAACTTCATAAAAAGTGCAAAAAGTGCTTCGGTTTTAATAATTGAAGGAACACGAGCTACAAAGAAGGATTTTAACGAACCCGAAGAAATTATTTATCAGAATTGCTTGAAACTTGTTGAAATGTCTAAAGATTT
>JAEOSD010000207.1 GCA_016840545.1 Promethearchaeota archaeon | reverse complement strand
CCTAAGTTTCAAAAAGAAGTACAACCTGAAATAAAAGAACTTAATTATATCACACGTAAAATTCAAAAAAAACAAGCGGTATTGGATCAATTCTTAAGAAAGAAATATGAGGATCTTAGAGATGCTGAATCCTTACTTAAAAAATTACCGAAACTTTTTAGTTTACGAGAAAATATTGAAAATGCAAAAGCAGATTTAGAAGATTTTGAAAACCAATTAGAAGAGCATCAAACCCATCAGGAAGAATTAAGTAATAAATTAATGGAGTTAGAAAAAAATACATTATTTTCAGATTTAGAAAAAAAAAGAGAGAAACGATTTAAATTAAGAATGAAAATCAATGATCAATTAGGTTTTAAAAAAGCATTAAAAAAGTTGAAACATGAATTGGAAAAAGAAACGATTCATATATCAAATCTTAATATGAATTTCTTAAAAAACTTCCTTAAAGATCCAATAAAAACTCTTCGTGATGAAAGACAAGATTTACCAAATTTTTCAAATTTATTAGTCCAATTACGCCATGTTTTAGAAGAGAATAAGTTAGATCTAAAGACTGATACAAAGGAAAAAACGATTGAACATATTAATTTTATTTTCGAAGAAAAAAAGATTTTTAACTTTATTGATGAATTAAATGAATTAAAGCAAGAAACTAAGTTATTAGAAGTAAAAGTAAAAGATGCGGGATTATCTGAAGAATTAGAAGAGATTAAAAATCAAATTTCAACAAATTCTGTGAGATTAGAGCATATTCAAAATGATCTAGATAGAAAGAATAAGGATTATATAAGATATTTGGCTGCAGTAAAAAATGAAAGAGAAGAGTTCCAGAATGCAGTAAAAAGTGTATTAAATGAAGATATAAAGATAAATATCACCTTTTCTTTTTAAGTATCTATAATTCTAACTCCCTCAATTCAAAATCTCTATTATCTCTTAAATTTCTTTTAAGTAAGGATATTTTTAAATTTTGTTTTAAGAATTTATAAGTTTCCGTGTTTGTTAAATTAAGGATTTTTAAATATTCATATGCTAAGACTAAATCTTGTTTAATATCAATATCAAAACCCGCACGAAAAGAATCATAAACTGCTATTTTTAAATTCAAATCATTTGCTCTATTTAAGAGAGCCAGAAGTGAAGGAGTATCTGGTTCTGAAAAGAAAGTGGGTATTATATCAGGCGGATTTCTCCCAAGAACTGAAATTCCTGCAGAATGTATAGCAGGACATACAATTAATTGATGATCTTTTATAAGGGAATAAAGCTCATAAAAGTTATTTACTGAAATCAAAATAGTGTCTAAAAAAATAAATATCGTTTCTTTAGCTTTGAACTCTGAAATAGCTATTTCGTTAAGATCTCTGATTACAGCATCAAAATTTTTTCTAGGGATAGTCAAATCTTCTTTGATACCTCTTAATCCATATTCATCCGCGAGTTCTAATATTTCTGAACTGTTGCAATATACAATTTTTTGATCAAAAATGTCAACCTCTTCTAGTTTATTAGCTAAATCTTTAAACATAGCAAGGGTTAAATCTTTAAGTTGCTCTTTGGAAAAGCAATCTCTAAGACGAGATTTTGTTCTTGATAATGGAGCTATAGGGATTAATAGAAAACTCATTGAACTCTAATAATTAAAATTTTAATATTCAGCTAAATTTAACTTAAGTTATAAATAAGGATAATAAGAAATTATTTTAAATTATTCAAAATTTGAATTGATAGCCTTTCAAAAGCCATATCAACATTTTGGTTTAATTTTGCAGAAGTCTCATAATATTCAACCCCTAATTCTTTAGCCTTTTTTTCAGTCATGCTTTTAGTAACTTCTCTTCTTAAATCTGTCTTATTGCCAACAAGGATATATGGTACTTCTCCACTTAGTTCTTTTAATTTAGAGATCCAAAAATCGAGATCTTTAAATGTATCATAAGAACTTAAACTAAAAACGACCATAGCTCCAACTGCTTGAACAAAGTAATATTCATTTGCGAAAAGTTTGTCTTGTTGACCTCCTACATCCCAGAAGTATAATTTGAACCCTTTATTTTTAATATCTTTCTTTAATTCAGGATTACTTATATCAATTTTATCAATAATCTCGTTTAGATCAATTTCTTTTATCAAAAAATTTGCTCCTATAGTTTGATGGTATTCTTCACTAAATTTATTGTCAACATACCGCGCTAGGAGACTAGTTTTCCCAACATTAGGAGAGCCAACCATCAATGCTTTTCCTCGATAGCTTATTCCTATCACCCTAGATTTTTCTAATTCACAATATCTGCAAAGAATTCGTTAATAAATTAATATTGGTTTTATATATATTTTTTTTTATATTATCCATATTTTAAAATGTATTTTTAGAATTTTATGCTTCCAGTGCCCCTTGTTTAGTCGTTAATTTGATCTCTTTACATTCTGAGGTTATAAAATGTTTAAAAAGGTGCTCATAACCCATAATCTGTTTTTGATGTCCATTTTCTAACCATAGACCTGAGGTGTATTCTGGGGCTTCACTTACTTGATCTAAAGTTGTAAGTAGAAAATCATTATCTGTAATTAATAATCCAAAGGGTATTACACTATCACCCTCTATTGAATGAATTTTTACGGATATTTTCAATAATTTTTTAATTTCTTCTTTAAGAGCTTCAAAATATTTTAAGGCTAAAATTATCTGAGTATTTGAGGAGAATTTTTTGTTCCATAATAGTTTGAGTATCCATTCATATCCTCCTAATTCTTCCATTAGTAAATCGGGAGTTATAATGAAGTAAATTCGATTTTGTGAGGTTTCAATCAGTTGTTTAATCTTTTTTCTAATTTTATCTCTATCACCTATAGCCCATACTCGTGGTTCAAATTCATCTGATTTGACCTCTAACTCACTTATCGCTTTTTCAATAATAAGAGTTTCATTAATTTTTTGTTTATACTCCTCTCGGATTGCTTTAAATATCTTTCCAATAGGAATAATTTGATAATTTGCACCACGTTTTATTGGTTCTTTCTGAATGTATCCCTTTTCGATTAACCTATTAAGACTATCATAGACTCTTGCACGATCTACTCCAGAAAATTTTGCAATATCTGCAGGACTAAGGATTTTATATTTAGCGAGAGTGAGTAATACCTTTGAATCGTTTTTGGTAAACCCAAGAGTTTGTAAAGCGTCTTCAATCTCAGATTCTTCAAGTTCCTCGATATTTTGACTAAGTGTCAATTCTCCTATCAAATTGCTTTATATTCTTTTAAATAACTTATTTAACATTTTATATTTTAATTTTTATATTTAGAAAAAAGTTCGGATCTTTTTCAAATAATCTCAAATATTCTTAGATCATAATAATTTTTAAATATTTTTTCTATAGACTATTATGTTTTTAAAGTTCCCTTAGATTGAGACTCTAGAAATATAATTTGAGTTAATTTTTTTAATTCTATCTTTAGTTGAGCCATAAATTAGGAAAATTTTATATAAATTTTCATGACTCTAATTTTATCAATAGTATTTGTATTTCAATTAATTTAATAAGTGTGAATGAAAATAACCCCTATATATT
>JAEOSD010000093.1 GCA_016840545.1 Promethearchaeota archaeon | reverse complement strand
TAAATTATAGGATTTTTAATTAGTCTAGATTTACCAGAAGTTCTTTTATAACAATCAACTGGTATCTGCTTTACTTTGAAACCATATAGACAGCATAGAATAAACATTTCTTGTGCATAATTATAATTTCCTTTTAGATTTCGCATAAGAAATTTTGCTATTTTTCTATTAAATGCCCGATATGATGATTGTATATCATAAACTTGATCAAGTTTTAACAATATTTTAGATAAAATTATAGATAATAATTTATTTCCTAATTTCTTCAAAAAATTGAGTTCGTATAAAGTCTCAAATAAAAAACGATTTCCAATTACTAAATCCACCTGTTTATTTAATATTGGAAATATCAGGGATTCTAAGTTTTTTGGATTGTATTGTCCATCACCATCTAAAATTACAATGATATCTGCTCCACTTTTTAATGAATTTATTAGCCCAGTTTTGAAAGTAAATCCTAATCCTAAATTTTTCATGTTCGAAATTATAGTTGCACCTGTACTTTTTGCCTGTTTAAATGTTTTATCGGTACTTCCATCATCAATTACGATTACTTCTTGCTTTAGATTTACTATTGATGGAATATTTTTAATAACTCTAAGGATCGTATTTTCTTCATTATAAGCTGGAATTACAACTACTAATTTTCCATTCTTCATTAAATCTCGTTTTATTAAAAGGTAAATTTGTAATCTCTTATAAGTATAAATGTTAAAATAGAGAATTTAACAATTTTTTGTTAGAGTATCTTTTGTTAACGTAATATATCAAGCTGATCTTCAAGTACCTTCTTCCTTTCTTTTAATTCATCTAGATTTTCTCGTTCTATTTGAACTATTTCTGAATTTGCACGCATAGCAAAAGGACCACTCAATTTTTTTTCACTTTTTTGTATTTTTTCCTCGATTAATTTAAGTTGTTTTGAAATTCGCTCTGTTTCCATTTTTAAATCAATTATTTCCTCTAAGGGAATGTAACATATGATCCCTTGAAGTATAATTTGAGCAGAATGTTTTGGTACCTCAGCTTCATCTAGTTTAAATTGATTTTTATCTATGTGAGATAGAGTGATAATTTCTGAAGCATTATTTTCAACTAATTCTCGTTTGTCTCCAGTTTGTATAATTAAGGGTATTCTCAAACCAGGTTTTACATTAAACTCCTTTCTTACACGGCGAATTTCATGAATCAATTTTATGATGAAATTAAAATTTTCATCAAACATGTTATTGATTAATGTTTCATTAGGCTCAGGCCATTTTGCTACTATTAAAGCAGGTCCATCTTTTATAATATTAGGCATTGTTTGCCATAAGGCTTCTGTTAAAAAAGGGATGATGGGATGAAGGAGTCGAAGTGATATTTCTAAAACATGAATTAAAATTGCTATTGGTGTATTTTTATCCCGCTCGTTCTCATCATAAATTCGAATTTTAGAAATTTCAATATACCAATCACAAAACTCATCCCAAAAAAATGATCGCATTTCTCTAGATGCGTTTAAATAATCATATTCCTCAAAATAATAATTTACTTTTTTAACCATTTGATTTAATCGTGAAAGAATCCAATGGTCTCCAGTCTTAAGCTTCTCTTTGGGGTATGAGGTTGTAAATCTTTCTATCTTGTCTGCTTTGTCCAAATTGCCTAAAATATAATGAGTTGATTGCCAAATCTTATTGCAAAAATTTTTTGAAGCTTTAAGAAGACCCTCCCCTAAATTTAAGTCTCTACTAGGTATCGTGTTAGCAATAAATGTGAATCTTAGTGGATCTGCACCATATTTTTCAATAATATTTAAAGGATCATATTGCTCGATATTTTCCATTGATTTACTAATTTTTTTACCCTCTTCATTACGAATGATTCCATGAAAATAAACCATTTGGTATGGTGATTTCTTCGTCAATTCTAATCCTAACATCATTTCTCGAGCTACCCAAAAGAAAAGAATATCATATCCCGTTTCTCGCATATCATTGGGATAATATCTTTTGAAATCCTCACTTTCTAAATCTGGCCAACCTAAAGTAGCAAATGGCCATAATCCAGAAGAGAACCAAGTATCTAAAACATCCTCATCTTGCTTTAAATTTTTATCATTACATGTAGGACATTGTGTAGGTTTTTCAGGTTCACAAACTTGATGTCCATTTGAACAATACCATACTGGAATTTGATGACCCCACCATAATTGACGACTGATGCACCAATCTTGTATATTTTCCATCCATTGATAGAACCGCCTTTCTTCTCTTTCCGGTATCATCCTTGTTAACCCACTTCTTACAACATCCATTGCTTCCCTTGCGAGAGTTCGAGTTCTCATAAACCACTGGGTAGAAATTCGAGGTTCAATTACAGAATTGCACCTTTGACAATGAACTATTGCATGGGTATAAGGCTCAATTTTTTCTAATAAACCTTCTTTTTCTAAATCTTTCACAATTTCATCTCTACATTCAAATCGATCCATATTCGCATATTTACCTGAGTATTTTGGAACCATCCTGCCAGTTTTATCTATTACCGTTATAACTTCTAAATTATGTTTGAATCCAATTTCATTATCATTTGGATCATGAGCAGGTGTAACTTTTAAAGCACCCGTCCCGAATTCTGGATCTACGTATGAATCCTCAAAAACCGGTATTTCACGACCAAGCACAGGTAATACAGCAATTTTTCCTTTATATTTAGAGTATTCTGGATGTTTTGGTACGATTGCAACTCCAGTATCACCTAATAGTGTTTCAGGTCGAGTTGTTGCTAAAATTATAAATTCTGTGGCACCTTCCGCCCATTTACCAGATGCCCACTCTGCTTTTGGCCCTTTCCATTCATCTGTTATGATTGGATATTTTAAGTACCATAAATGGCTTTCATGCTCTTCTGCTTCTGTTTCTAGATTTGATATCGCAGATTCACAATTTCCGGGGCACCAATTTACCATATATTCTCCTCTATAAATAAGTCCTTTATCATAGAGAAGTTTAAAAGCTGTAATTACTGCTTTATGGTACTTCTCATCTAAAGTAAATCTATTGCGAGTCCAATCACATGAGGCTCCCATACTTTTTGATTGACTTAAAATTGTGTTCTGATTTTTATTTGTCCAATTCCACACTTCTTCTAAAAACCTTTTTCGCCCAATTTCTTTCCTATAAACCCCTTTTTTAGCCAATTCCCTTTCCACTACATTTTGGGTTGCTATACCTGCGTGATCAGTTCCTGGAAGAAATAGGGTTTCTTTTTGCTTCATACGTTCATAACGTGTCATTAGGTCTTCAAGAGTAAGGACTATCGCCTGACCTAAATGAAGTATACCAGTTACATTCGGAGGTGGAAGTGTGATACAAAAACGAGGTCCATTCTTTTCGACTAAACCTAATTCTTGTTGCTTTTCCGGGCGAAAATACCCTTGTGATTCCCACCATTCATAAATACCCTTTTCAATTTTCTGTGGATCATGTACTCGTGGTAAATTGTTAAAATCAATCATCTTAATGTCAATTTTAATGTAATTTTTAATTTAAGATTGATGTTCTGAATGAATTCTGAAATTCTTTATATTTTGCTTTTATTTGGTAAAACGTGGACCTGACGGGAATTGAACCCGTGACCTCTTGAATGCGAATCAAGCGATCTTCCACTGATCTACAGGCCCTTTTCTTAATTGTATTAATATTTAATAAAAATAAGGATCTCTAATATTCTTTTTTATTTTAAAGTATTAATTAAAGAGAAATGATTAATATTGAGTTCTTGCGATTATATCGTCCTGAGCGGGTTTTGAGAGCTCTGTAAATAAGACGGAATATCCAGCAATTCTTACAACTAAACCACGATAGTCATCAGGATTTTTTTGGGCTTTACATAACGTGTCTTTACCAACAACATTAAATTGTATGTGATATCCCCCATTAGGTTCAAAATATGATTTGATCAATGGTACAAAGATATCTTCTTTAATAGTATTTGGATGAAAATCTAATATTAAAGAAGTACCATTAGTTATTAATTCAGTATCTAATTTTTTTACTGAATTGAGAATTGCGGTTGGACCATTTTTATCTCTTCCATGAGTAGGTCCCACACCGTTTGAGAGTGGATCTCTAGACTTTCGTCCATCAGCTGATGCACCTGTAAAAGATCCAAATGTTAAATGAAAAGAAGTGGAATATACCCCTGGATTAAAGCTACCACCACGATAATTATTATATTTTGAAATTTCATTACAATATTCTTTGACAATATCTACAGCAATTTGATCTACATAATCATTATCATTCCCAAATTTCGGAACTTTATTTATAAAGAGTTCCCTCCACTCAGAACCCTTTTTTCCTTGGTAAATTCCTCTAAAATTCTTCATAAGTATTTGTACCATTTCCTCAAATGAAATTATTTTATCCTCAAAAACAAATTTTTTAATTACTGCTAAGCTATCTGCAACTGTTGCCAAACCAATTAACTGGGGTCCTGTAAAATTATATATCGCACCACCCTGAGTTACATCTAAGCCCTTTTCGATACAATTATCAATAGTAGAAGATAAATAGGGTTGCGGATTGAATTTAGCAATAGTCCTATCGAGTGTATCCATTGTTAAGACCATATTTTTTATAAAAAATCTCATCTGTTCTAAAAAAGAATCCCAGAGATCTTGGTAAGATTTAATTTCTTTATCATTTCTAATTCCAACTTCTTTTCTGAGAAACATATCACTTCCATTTGTTAAGGCTAATTCTAAACACTTAACAATATTAAGTTGGCATGCATTTGTTGAACCAAATGATTTACTTGGATGTTGAGGTTCAACACACCCAATTGGTGCATACTCTCGTGCATCTTCGAGGGTAAAACCACGATTAACAAGACCTTGTATCATCACATCATCATTAAATAAAGCTATACTTGTGCCTGATTTCACGGATTTTGCAATTTTAATTAAGAAATCTCCTGGAGTGTTTTGATGAATTCTTATCGAAAATGTGGGTTGAACTGTCTGGATTTGAGTATATGCATCTAGTATAATATATGACAATTCATTAGTAGCATCACTTCCTTTTCGATCTAAACCCCCTATCGTAACATTCTCGGTAATTGGAGGTCCTTCTGCTGCACTAATAGCTAAATAAAAGACATAATTCCATAAAGTTGTTAATTTCAGAAAAAAGCATTCAATTAAAAATTTAACTTCTTCCTTAGTAATAATTCCGATATTTATGTCATTCATAAAAAATGGATAAAGTAATTGGTCAAGGCGCCCAATACTGATAGCATATCCCCCATCTTCCAGTCTACATATAAGATGATTAAAATATACCAATTGAAGTGCTTCCTTAAAAGTCTTTGGAGGATTTTCAGAAATATTTAAGCAAATTTCTGAAGTTTCTATAAGTTCCTTATGTCGTTCGGAATTTGTTTCTTTTTCCGCCATTTTCTTCGCTAGAGATGAAAATCTTTTAATAAATGATTTGGCTGCAGTACATAAAATAATAACAGACTGTAAAAAATACACTTTTTTAGTATCAAGTGAAAATTCTTCCAACTTGATTTTTGCCTTTTCAATCAAACCATTTAATCCATATTTTAAAATATTTTCATGGCCAGAGAAAAAATGACCAATACCATTAGTAAATTCTGTTTCAACTAGGAAAACTAATGTATCCATAATATTTTTCACTTGTGGATCTAAACTTTCTAAAAAGCGCTCTTTTAAAGTACTTTCCTCACCTTTCCAAAAAGGTAAAATTTCTTCCTTAAAAATTTGTTTTTCCTCGTCTGAAATATACATTTTTTGCGCAAGACGATTTTCAAAAGTATCTACATCCTGTTCTAGAAACTCCACATTTATTTCAGGATATAATGTAGTTCCAAAAAACTTTTTACATTGATTTCCTACAATTAATTCATCTTCCCAAATTTTTATTGTCATATTCAATAATAAATTTTCCATTGCTTTTGCAAAGCGAATAATAGGATTTTCTCCTTTAGTTTTTTTATACGATTCCGTGAATAATTTTGCTCTCTCAATACATACTTCATGTGGAGCTGTAACAACTTTCTTTTTCATTTTAAGGATTCTTTCCTCATAATTTAGATGAGATGTCTGCTTTAACTGCATTTTTAATCGTTAAAATAAGCTTTATTAATAATAATAAAAATATTGATTTAAATTTTAAATTTATAGATTAAAAAAGATTTTTAGGAAATAACTAAAAGAATATAAGAATACTTTTTAATTCATAATTAGTACTTCGTTTATCTCTCCTCTTTTAGAAGAAATAGAATTAATAGCTCTTTTGGCTTTTAAAGTAATAATCCTGTAATCTTTATATAAATCCAATATAAAATCACAATAAGAATTACTTAATAAAATTTGGCATCCTCTTCCATCCAATTCTTTAAAGACTTCATATAATTTTATTTGGGATTCTTGTCCAAAATCTTGTTCAGTATAACTTGTAAACAAGGCTGTATCTGAAAGAGGATAATAAGGTGGATCTAAATAAATAAAATCATCTTTCTCAGCATAATTTAGACATAATTCAAAAGAACCATGAATAATTTTAATATTTGGTTTTAAAACTTTATGTACGGCTTTTAAATTTTCTTTGTCACAGATATTTGGGTTTTTATGCCTTCCAAATGGTACGTTAAAAAAACCTTTGCTATTAACTCTATATAAACCATTATATCCCGCCTTGTTCAGAAATATAGTTCTTGAAGCTTTCTCAATATCAGTTAGATTCATAAAAATTTGAGGATTACGGTCCATAGCGCGAATTCTATAATAGTATTCTTGTTTATATTTATGTTTTTCTAAAGATATTACTAAACTCTCGACCTCTTCTTTTATAACTCTATAACAATTGATTAGTTCTAGATTATTATCTATTAAAATAGCATTTGTTGGCAGTAAATAAAAAAATAGTGCTCCTCCACCCACAAATGGTTCGATATATTTATTATAATTAGGGGGAATAAATTTATCTAATTGGGAAATTAATTGTCTTTTTCCACCTGCCCATTTTAAGAAAGGATGAGGTGTCCCAACGATTGCTTTTTTTTTTTTATTTTCATTTCTTTTGGATGTTATAAATAAATCCAATTGATTTTCTAATTCAAAATATCGAATTATTGATTTCTGGTAATGATTTTTCTCGTGCAAATTTTATTATAAACCTTTTTTAGTTACTTATAATAATAAATCATTTAAAATAATATAACTGTTAATCTTGATTATCAACAGATATTATTAGGGACAAAATATTATTTAAAGCATATTCGTATTAATTTTTAAAAACAAAATAAGAAACTTTATCTTTTTATTTATTATCTTTAAAAATAAAAATCATCAAACACTTATAATTTGTATAACAAATTTAGAACCTTTAATTACATTACACTTAAGTTTAGAAAATGGAGCAGAAAGAAAGGTTTAAGCAGCTATTTAATGAAAGGCTTATTCAAGATGTAACTGAAGAAGAAATTAAAATCGTATTATCTGGTCAATATGGAAAAGCTTTAGAATTACTAAGGGACGCTGAAGCCACTGGTTTATTCCCAGCTTTAGTGGGTCCTCCAGGTGTTGGAAAAACCATTCTATGTAGATACTTCGCAAGTTTTAGAGCAAAAGAAAACAAAAATAAAAGCTTTTACTGGATGACTCTTGATGAATCAATTAAACCATCACATTTTATTGGCTCTTTTGATCCTGCTATAACTTTAAAAAAAGGTTTCGTGCTTGAAGCATTTAATCCAGGCCCTTTATTGAGTGCCATGCTAGAAGGGGGAACATTTTTAGCAAATGAAATCAATCGAGCTACAGAATATTCACAAAATACACTTTTGGAACCTTTAGAAGAAGCTTCAATTGGAATTCCCCATTTAGGTAGAATCAAAGCAGATGATGATTTCTTTTTCATTTCTGCGATGAACCCAGAGGAATTATCTGGAACACATCGACTTTCAGAAGCTTTAAAAGATAGAATTAAAGTGTGGATTAAATTAACTTATCCAGATAAGACTACTGAATTAGATATTATAAGAATTAATTTACCTGAGCATTTTACTGTCGAAGAGTCAGATTTAGAGTTGATATATTCAATAATCGATGAAACAAGAAGAAATAAAATAGATATTGAAGTGCCAGCGTCCATTAGAGCAGGAATTGCTATTGCTAAGATGTTGGGTAGAAGACGGTTTTTAGAAAAAGAGGGAAAATTAAAAGAAGGACAATCAGTTTATGAATATCTTTCTGAGATTGTAAAATATGTACTATTAGGAAGTATTAAACCTAAACCTGGAATAAGGGTTGAAAGTATTATTGAAAATGTAATCCATAAAACATTAGGAGCATAGGAGGGTTATCATTAAATGAGCGTATTCCCAGAACATCCATGTGAATTCGCTGTTGATTTTATCAGAAAGATGAGAAAACATCCTGATATTGTGCAAATACCCTCTTCACGACAAGTTCTCTCTATTCCAAAATTAATTTTATCACGATATTATCGAAAAGGGAAAATAACTCCTAATGATTATATTGAAATAAGCACAGTCACATCTTTTCCAGATAATCAACAATTAGCGCAAGACATAGCTTTTGAAATCCTTTTTCCAAATTACAAAAAAGATATGATGGAATCCTATTTTCCTAGTGATAATGAATCAGAGAAAGATGAAATCTTAAGCGATGAGTTAAAATCTGAATTAGATCAAATTCAAGAACTCATTGATGAAATTGAACTTTCTAAAGCTATTGATAAGGATTCAATTATGGAATTAGAAGAATTTATTGAAGATTTAAACTTAAAAAGGGAACAAGAACCATTTAAATCAGCAATGCATTTTTTTAATGATGATTCAGAATTGTATAAAGAGGAAATTTCCTCATTAGAAAAACTAATTGAAGAAGCTAAAAAACGATTAGAACAGAACATTAATTCACTGGAACCAGATGATATAAAAGCAGGAGTTGAATTAGGTTTAAATGATCTAATCCAATCGAATTCCTTTCGAGAGTGGGAGAAAATCACTAGTAAAGCTCTTAGTAATCAAGATATAACAGAAGATTTAGAAAATTTAACCAAAACCAAAAAACTTGATGATCTTCTACAAACAATGAAGTATTTAAATAATACTGTTGAGAAACAAGATATTAAGAAACAATTACAACATCTAAAAGATCAACTTCAAGGTCAAATCAATAATTTAGATCAATTATTTAATGCTGCAAAAACTTTGGGAGAAACCCCGCAATTTAATCAGCAAAAAGTATTGAATAATTCGTTAAGTAATTCTTCCTTTGAACACAATTTTAATTTAGCTAATTCCTTAGATCAATACTTTGGAACCAATCTTAGAGCGGAACTATTAAATCAATTTCAAAAACAACACCAAAATTCTGAAATGAATTTATCTCTTGAAAATTTAGCTAAAAGTGCTTTCGCAGATAAATCATGGAATTCATTATTTAATCAAGCACTTCAAAATGCAATAAAAGATGCTATGAATCAAAAAGTGAAAAACGAAGCATTCAAATCGCTCTCTCATCGATTACAACAATTAACAAATAGCTGTGCAAATATTCATTGTAGTCAAAAAATGGCACAGCAAATGTCTAATCTAATGAAACAAGCTCTGGAAGTATGTGAAACACCAGATCAGTTAAGAGATGCAATAGAATTTTTTAGGAAAATTGGTTTAAATCCAGAATCAGAAACAATTAAAGATGTAGGAAAAAAACTAAACATGGCTGAAGAAGAGATTTTTGAATTAATCGAACCAAATTACCAGCTATTAAAAAAGATGATTGAAAAAAATACTGGTGATTTCCAAAGAATATCAAATTTAATGCATCAAATTCAAGATCAATTGAGTTATGACAGAATAAAAGACTTAATAAGCAGTGCATTAGCAAACGATAATAGAGATGCTTTAGGTGCCCTAGGACATTTTAATTTAAATCAAGCGTTAAAAGCAGCTCAACAAATTGGAGGAAATGAAGGACAAGATAAAACTATTGCTTGTTTATCAGCAGGTAGTGGTGAAAATTTACTAAAACAATGGTTTACACATCGTAAAAATCTGCCAGAACGTACAAAGCAAAAAGTTAAGGAATTAGCCAAGAAGATGTTAATAGAATTAGGTATTTATTATTCTAGAGCTCGTTTAGGTTCTGCTACTACGGGCCCTATACCAATAAACATAGTAAGACCATATACAATCGGCGATGATTTCGAAAATATAGATTTAGAAGAAACTATTTTTAACTTACTAGAAAAAGGAAAAGAACTTGATCATATAGATTATGATGATTTTTACGTTTATGAAACCGCAAAGGGATTACGTTCTTCTTGTTTTGAATTAGATATAAGTGGTTCAATGTCAGGTGATAAATTGGCATACATGAGTATTTGTATTACTATGCTGTGTTATGGGATGCGTAAAGATGAGTTCGGAATAATATTTTTTGAATCAGATACTCACGTTCTAAAAGAATTGGATGAAAAAATAGATTTAGAAAAATTAGCTGATGATCTGCTTTCTGTGGCCGCTCGCGGGGGTACAAGAATCCAGAGTGCTCTTGAGTGGGCAAATAAACAGTTTAAAGAACATTCAAGTTCGCGTGAAAAGTTAAATGTGCTGTTTACTGATGCTGAAATTTTTGATCTAAGCGAATCAATGCAAGAATTGAGAGTGATGCGTTCACTTGGCGTAGATTTCATTCTTATTTGTCCTGAAACATCTTATAACTTAAAAGAAGCAGAAAAAATGGTTAAGACTGCAGGAGGACAATTACTCACAATAAAGGATTGGAGTGCGTTTCCAAAATTAATATCTGAAATAATCAAATCAAGATTTTAAGATTATGGTTGATAATTCTTTAGCTGAATTATTAAAAGATCAATTTGGATTAAATTTCTATAAAAAATCATCTGAATTTCCCACCAATAAGATAAATATAATTTCTTTAGAGGAAACTCCAATTAATATAAGATGTATCATTTTAGATGAGGATCGTGAATTCCATTTAATAATTGATGAGAAAAACTATGAAATCTTCCACGATTGCCCAACTTTTTTGATCCATACTGAATTAGGTGATAAAATTTGCATCCATATAGTAAAATTATTACTTATTTTAAAAGAAAAACTTTCACTAAAAATATTTAAGGAACTCAAGAAGTATAATTTAACTTCTGAAGATTTTGGTTCAAAAAAAAAAAGTGATAACTTCCTAATAATGGCAAATTCTTGTTTAGATGGAAATAATTATGTGGAAGGTTTGAATTATTTAAATAAAGCGATTATCAATCTATATGAATGTGAACCAATAATCGAAAAATATCTCAAAATAGCCCTGAATAATTCCCTATTTATTGAATTTTTTGAGTTCGTGAAGTTTGCCTATGAAAATGATCTCGGAGATTACTTGATAAAATATAGATATTACATTGAAAAAGGACTTAAACTCATTTTATCTGCTATATGGAAATATGACTTTTTTGATGTACTTCGAATTATTCAATTTATAGATAAAATTCTAGATATATATCAATTTGAAGACTTTTCATTTTTATCGTCTTTAATTGATAAATTAATAAGAATGACAAAATCTAATAAATTTAATGAGAGATACTTTTCTATATTTTTTATTAAGAAAAATCTGAAAAGAATAATTGAATTCAAACCTTCTTTTGAAAAAATACTTTCATCTAAAGATTATTTAGCGTTTAATAAGGAAATTTTGAATTATTTCCAGAATGAGATCGACAGTTTTTCCGTTATCGAAAAAATTAAATTAATGAAAAACCAATTTGAAATATTTAATATTCCTAAAACTGATTATCATAAGGAATATAAAAGATATAAAGCTGAAATAAGAGAATTAGAGAGAAAAGTTTATTTAAAAAAGTTTGCTTTTTTAAAACTTCTTGCAGAACACCATAATTTAAAAAAAACAAAAGTTGATTTCAGAAAGAAAAGGAATACTTATATAGTCTCTCATAATAAGGAGAATCTAAAAATTCCAGTTTATAGTTATATAATTAAACATATTGGATTTTATGGGTTAAATGAATCAACTATCAAATCCTCCGAAATCGGCATTAATTATTTTATAATTAAAGAATTGTTTTTAGATGATTTAAATAATTTTCCGGATATATTTTACTACAAAAATCAATTTTGGGGCGAAGATGAAGAATATAACGTAAATTCTATGGACGGATTTTCTTTAATTTCAAAGCTTATTGATGATAATTATGACATCTCGCAAAAATTCTCAAATTTAAAGGATACCATTATAATTGAATGGGATTTAGCTAGTAAACCTCGTCAAGCAAACATAGTTAATGCATATGAATCTCAAATTGTAATTCCAGATCAAAATAATCCTTTATTTCATGACTTAAAACCTTTTAATTTATGTTACTGTCAAAAAAATCCTGTTAAAATTGAAGGGAATATAATTAAAACTATAAATGTAATAACCAAATGTTCTTTTAAAGATGCAATCAATAGTGTTTCCAATGGTATGGAATTTATTGAAGGGTATTACCCACTATCCGTTATTAAACTTGTTTTAAATAAAAAAATATCTCCATTTGAAGCTGATGAAATTGTATATTCCAATCCTAATAAATTATTTATTCCAAATTATAATCAATTTATCAAAAATTTCAGAAAGTTTCTATTTAATTTCATAAA
>JAEOSD010000092.1 GCA_016840545.1 Promethearchaeota archaeon | reverse complement strand
CATACTGAAACTTTATATGATTATACATTTATTATTGGAGAAGATAATTCTGAAATTAGTTTACCTCAATTTGAAAGTTAATCAAAATAAGAAGTGATGTTTAAGTTGTCAGTCAAAACTAAAAAGAAAACCCAAAAAGCACAAATAGAAGAATTCGAGAATTTATGGAAAAATAATATGAAAAGGCCCTTTCTTGAGAAGATAGTGTTAAATATTGGTGTTGGTGCGGGTGGTGAAGAATTAGAAAGAGCTGTAACTGTCTTAGAAACAATTTCTGGCAGAAAACCTATTAAAACCCTCTCAAAAAGAAATATAAAAGAATTTAATTTAAGAAAAGGACGTCCTATAGGGACTATGGTTACTATAAGAGGTATTGAGGCAGAGAAATTATTAAAAAGACTATTAATTGTAAATAATAACAAAATTCTTCGTAGGAGTTTTGATAATTATGGTAATTTTGGTTTTGGAATAACTGAGCATATATCTATACCAGGTATTGAATATGATAATTTAATAGGTATATGGGGTTTAGACGTCGTTGGAAGAATTATAAGACCTGGTATGAGGGTTAAATATCGAAGGAAAGCTCGAGCTAAAGTTCCAAAACATCACTATGTTTCTAGATTAGAAGCTCAATATTTTTTCGAAAAAAATTTTGGAGTGGATATTGTAGAACAATTGGATTTAGAATTTATGTGAGTTAATAAAAGAAATTAATAAAAAAAGATGATTCAGGTGCCACAAGGTAAAATTGGCAAGGGTCAAAGAATGTGCAGAAGATGTGGAACTCATAGAGGATTAATAAGAAGGTATGGTTTATATATTTGTAGACGATGTTTCTATGAAATAGGTAAAGAAATTGGATTTCGGCGGTATGATTAAAATATTTAATTAAATTTAAAAAATTCAAAAAAAGGTGGAAAAATTGGTAAATATACTCGCAGATGCGATGAATATGATGCGTAATGCAGAAAGAGCAAGAAAGAAAGAAGTAATCCTAAGCCCAGCATCTCAATTAATACAAAAAGTTCTATTAATTCTGCAAAAAAATGCTTATATTGGGGAATTCGAAAGATATGATGATGGACGCCAAGGAAAGTTTAGAGTTGCTCTATTAGGGAGAATAAATGAGGCAAAGGGACTATTAAGGCTGAATTATAAGGTCTCCCAGTTCGAAATGATCGAAAGAAGACTACTACCAGCGCCAGGTTTAGGATTAATAATTATGACTACTAATCAAGGCATAATGACAATGAAAGAAGCAGAAGAAAAAAATATAGGTGGTATGTCATTGTGTTATATCTATTGAAAATGTATAAGGGTAATTAATAATGGTAAAAACAGCATTTTTTAAGCAAGAATTGGAGATTCCCAAAGGTGTGAAGGTTACTTTAGGTGAAAGTCACCATATAATTGTAAATGGACCGAATGGAGAAATAACAAAAGATTTTTCTCATATAAGAGGAGTTAAATTTTCAATTGAAGGAAATACTATTATATTTTCATCTAATTTTCCTAAAAGCGATACACTTGCGTTAACAAATACAATATTTAACATAATTAAAAACCTAATTATTGGTGTTCAAAAAAATTATAAATATTACTGTAAAATTGCTTATTCTCACTTTCCTTTTACTGCAGAGGTGAAGTCAAATAAAAAAGAAGTACATGTCATCAACTTTTTAGGAGAAAGAGCTCCAAGAATATCAAAGTTTTTAGATAATGTAGAAGTAAAGGTTGAGGGAGAAGATATTATCCTAATTGGACCTGATAAAGAAAAATTAGGACAAACTGCTGCGAATCTTAAAAGATGTTGCAGAATTAGAAAGAAAGATCCTCGAGTATTTCAAGATGGTATCTACCTTTTTAAAAAACAAGTTGGAGATGAAATTCTCTGGCAAATTAAATAATATGGAGAAATAATAATGCAACCAAAAAAATTATTACAACTCAGACAAAGACTAAAGAAAAAAAAACCGTCATTCAGACGAGTAGAGTCATGGAGATATAAAAGAGTAAAAGATTCATGGAGAAAAGCTAGAGGTATTGATTCAAAAACAAGGAAAAAGAAAAAAAGTGGTGTTAAATCTCCAACAATAGGTTATAGAAGCCCTAAAAAAATTCGGGGATTACATCCATCTGGATTTGAAGAAGTAAGAATTTTTACATTAAATGAATTTAAAGGATTAAGTAATAAAAAACATGCTATTAAAATTTCAGGAAGAGTAGGTGCCAAAAAAAGAATTACACTCGTTGATTATGCCCAAAATAGGGGATTTAAAGTACTTAATTTAGGAATATCCCAAAAAGAATTAGAAAGTTTAGAAACATCTCTTGAAGAAGAGGAATACCTTGATTTAGAAGATCTAGAAGAATCATTAAATGAGGAATAAATATATTTTAGGTGAAAATTTATGAGTCTAAACGCCCAAAAAAGAATGGCAGCAGAATTATTAAAATGTGGCAAAAATCGGGTCTATTTTGATCCTTATTTGATTGATGAGATTCAATTAGCTATAACTAGAGAAGATATAAGGAGTTTAATTAAAGAAGGTATAATAAGAAAAGAATATAAAAAAGGAATTTCAAAATATAGGAAAAATTTGCATCATCAGAAGAAGAAAAAAGGAAGGGCTAGGGGTTTAGGAAAGAGAAAAGGGACTAAATATGCTAGAAATCCAAAGAAAAAAGCCTGGATGAAGAGAATTCGCCCTCAAAGAAGAGAATTAAAAAAATTAAGAGATCGAAAATTAATTACAGCTGCGATCTATCGAAAGTTATATAAAAATGCTAAAGGTGGAATGTTTAACAGCGTTGCTCAAATGAATCGGTACATTAGAGAGAAAGAATTGTTAAGAAGAGGTAGGTAATAATGGCTAAAGGACCAAAATATAGAAGAGCTTTTAGAAGAAGAGAAGATGGCAAAACAGATTATCATAGGAGATTAAAATTACTTAAATCAAAAAAATTAAGAATAGTAATAAGAGCATCAAATAATCATATAATTGTTCAACTTATTCAATCTAAAATTGGAGGCGATAAAGTTTTATCTTCTGCATTTTCTAAAGAATTAAAAGACAAATTTGGCTGGAAAGCAAGTACAGGAAATATACCTGCTGCGTATTTAACGGGATATCTTGCAGGTTTAAGAACAAAGAAAAAAGATATTTCAAAAGCAATACTTGATTTAGGAATCTTCCTTCATCGTAATCGATTACTTGCGGCTTCTAAAGGGATAATAGATGCTGGTTTAGAAGTTCCATATAATGAAAAATTCTTTCCAGAGAACTTGAAACAAAGAATCAAAGGTGAACATATCGAAAAGTATGCTAATATTTTAAAAAATGAAGATCCTGGAAAATATGAGAAAGTATTTTCAGGTTATTTAAAAAAGGTAAATATAAATCCATTAAAAATTAGTCAAATGTTTTCCTCTACATTGAAAGCAATTGAAAATAGGGTTTAAATTGGTGAACTAATATGAGTCGATTAAGAAATATTGAAGAATCATGGGTTCCAAGGACGCGTCTTGGTGAGCTTGTTAAGCAGGGATTGATCACTCTAGATAAAATATTTGCAAATAATCTTGTTGTTAAAGAGAAAGAAATAATAGATGTTCTTCTCCCACAGTTACGTGAAGATGTTGTCAAGATATCTATGGTTCAGCAAATGAGTGCTAGTGGTCAAAGATCTAAATTCAAGGCAGTGGTTCTGGTGGGTGCCGAAGGATTTATAGGAGTGGGGGCAGCTAAGAGTCGTGAAGTGGGTCCTGCGATAAGAAAAGCAATTGGCAAAGCTAAACTATCTGTTATTCCTATTCTTCGAGGGTGTGGTAGTAAGGAATGTGGATGTGGAGGTACTCATAGCATTCCATTTAAAATAAATGGCAAATGTGGTTCAGTCAAAATTCAACTTATTCCTGCTCCAGCAGGAGTAGGATTAGCAAGTGCAGATAAGGTTAAACAATTATTACGATTAGCTGGTATTGAAGATATATGGAGTAAAACATTTGGTGATACTAGGACAAGTGAAAATTTAGTTAAAGCTACATTTAATGCCCTAAAAAATGCTCATAAATTTAGTTTTAATTTATAAATAATAAGTGGTTAATATGATGGCCAAAAATGAGTCAATTACAAAAAAGAAACTGAAAATTAAAGAATCGCGTCCTCCAGTATTATTTTTTGCTATTAGAATAAGAGGCGCTCCTGGAATGAGAAGAACTATTCTTAATACTCTACAAATGTTAAGAATGCATAAGGTAAATCATGGTGTTCTTATTTGGGGAGAAAAAAGTTATATGGGAATGCTTAATAAATGTAAAGATTATATCTCTTATGGGGAAATAGATGAGAAAACACTAATCAGACTTTTGAGAGTAAGAGGGAGAGTAGAAGGAAATAAACCACTTACAGATGAGCATATTGAGAATTTGACAAAATATAAAAATATTAAAGAAATTGCTAAAGCCTTATTGAAGGGTGAAATACAATATAAAACTAAAGATATAAATAAAATTAAACCTGTATTTCGATTGCATCCTCCCCGAAAAGGTTATCGAGGTTCTATCAAAAAGCATTATGGAGAAGGCGGTACTTTAGGATATGTTCGAAATTTTATAAATGAATTAATATATAAGATGATTTAAAGATTAAAGGTGTAATAAAGATGAGAAAATTTCCAAGAAAAATAAGAAAAAAGAGAGGAACTCGAACATGTGGTTATGGCAGAGTAGGACAACATCGTAAAACTGGACAAAGAGCAGGACGCGGAAAAACTACTCAATGGAAAAAAAGCAAAAAAACTTACTATCTTAAACAAAAAGAATTAGGTTTTCCTGACCCCGATTGGAATATGGGCAAAAAAGGTTTCAAAAGACCCCAAGATTTAACACGCATTTATAAAACTAATACTCTAAATATAAAAGATTTAGATCTAAAAATTGATGAATTAGTACTAGAAAATAGCGCAACTAAAACTGGAAATACCTATATTATTAATTTAAATGACATTAATGTTCAAAAAATATTAGGTCGCGGAGAAATTAATAAAAAGATTAATATCTCTGTCAATAAAGCCTCAAAACAGGCCATTGAGAAAGTTGAGGCTGCTGGGGGTAAGATAACACTCCTAATTGAAACTGAGTAGTCCTTTTTCCTTTATTATTTAAAATTTAATTGATTACTTAGTTTAATTTACTCTAATCTAATAACTTATAAATTAAACTAATTGATCCAGGTAAAATAAAGATAAATCCAAGAGTATTTCCTATTAAATGTGCTAAAGTAAAAGGAATTCCAGAAATATATGATAAGATAAGAAGCTCAATATCAAATCCAAAGTTTATAAGGGATCCTATCAAAGTGCTAATAATATCAAACATAAGAGTGATTGATAATCCAATAAATCCAAAAAAAATCATTAATCGAAGTGTATATAAGTCCTCTTTTGGTTTAAAAGAATCATTTTTTTTTAGATATGTTTGCATTACACCCCCTAAAAATCCGGTTAAAGAATAATGAGTAATCTGATACGTAAAAAGAGGTAGTTGTGAAGTTCCCCAAGGATTAAAAAATACAAATATAAAAGAACTTAAAAGACCAATAATTAGGCCATCTCTTTTGCCTAAAATGAAACCTCCCAGAAAAATCATCAAAGTAAATAATTCAACATTTGGAATAGATACTAATGCATATCCTAAAACTACTGCTAATGCTGAAAAAGTACTAATCAAAACAATTCGAATTGTTTTCTTTTCCAACCAAATCGAGCCATTGTAGTTTTCTATTTTATCTTTTTTAATAACCTCTTTACAATTTGAAGGTTTTTCAGCATCAATTCCATTAAGTTTAGTTTCCATAATTATTATTGCATTAGTTGGTAAGATATCCTAATTTAAAAAATATTCTCATATTATAAAAATTTATTGTAAAAAGTTAAATAGTACCAAAAATTTTTTAAGAATAATAAAAGGATATAGGATAGGTTTCCTAGATTTAATGATGAAAAATAAAAAAATCTCAATAGGGCTCATAACATTTTTTATGATTTTTCAAGGATTACTATTCTTTTCTATTCAGAACGTAAAAGGAAATGGAATAATACCACCGCAATATTCTGAAGAATTAGACTTAAATGGTGAATATATATATAATATTTTAGATTTTGGCGAAGCCTCGAATTGGATTAATTTTTCAGATAATTCTGAAGGGCAATGGTCGACTAATATTGGCGATAAGATAAGGATTAATATTACTGGTTTTTATAATCGAGATCCAAATGATGTAATAGGAGATATCTTTTCTGATACAGATATGCCTTGGTTTAATATTGAAATCTTTAAAGATACAAATCTAAATTTTACTCTTTTCAATGTTTCTAATAGTGAATTAGCGAGAAATTTAAAGATAGGATTTTCTGGATTTCAATCAGGATTTTTAATCCCAAATAATCAAACAGAATGGATAAGAGCTAATGCAACTTTAGAGGCTAATGGAGCATCAGATTTGACTGCAGATCTTGCAATGGAAGAAACTTTTAATTTCTTATATTTTAGATTTGATCAATATGGTGAAACTCACAACCAAAAAACAGAATTAATTTATGACAAGAAATCGGGATTATTAGTAAAAGCTAATACTACTTTGGGAGATTTTAAACTTGCTTTATCCTTAACGAATTATACTTTAGACATTGAAACAGAATATAAGTATAATGTTAATACTTTTGAACCTTTAGGGTGGGCAATTTGGACTGATTTATGGGGAAATTATAAAGATATATATGCTACCGGTTCAGAGCGTGGATGGGTATTAGTTAACTTTACAGGATTTTATCATCGAGATCCTTTATTATGGGATCCAGATCCTTTTAAATACGCAGATGGAAGACCATGGTTAGATATTAAGGTTGTCTACCAGGGTGATGTTAGGACAGATATCACGATGCAAATGAATAATATTTCAGATTCAGAATGTGCTAATAATTTATTAATCTCCTTTCCTGGATTTTTATCTGGATTTCTATTACCCATAGTAAATAATGAGACTTATGATATTAAAGCAGAAGTTATAGCAGCTTCATTGTTTACAGTTGATCGAGAATTTACATACGAGGAGACTGATTTAACAATTGATATGTGTTTCAGATGCGGAGGGTCTTTTCCGCAAGAGACAAGGCTAATTTATGAAAAAATAACCGGTCTATTATTATATGTAGATACAACGGGACAAAATTACCATCTTGAAATGATTATTGAAAATTATGAACTAGATCAAAACGTTGTTGATATACCTTCAGAAATACCTTCATTCTCTTTGATTGTTATTGTGAGTGTAGTTTTAGCAACAACGTTAATAATTATTAAAATCAATAAAAAAAAGATGAGATTATAAAATTATTTTTTTACTTTATGGTAATATAGATGAAAAAAAAACTTAAATTTGCGATTATTACTCTAATTGGAATTTCAAGTTTCACAGTTTTAATATTATATAGTTTTGGTTTCTTCCCATTTTTAAATCCAAATCAAGGTGGATACAATACAGGGAGGGATACAGCCTTACCGGAAGTTTTCAATATTAGTTTAACTGTAGAATATGTTACTCAACCAACTCAGACATGGGAGAATATTTCTTTATATTATTATGATACAACTGTATTAGATGCGTTGCAAGAAAAATGTACTGTAGAATTATCCTACTTTAGTAATGGAGCTTTAGTTATAGGGATAGACGGCGTTAAGGGGGATTGGATTTATTATGTTAATAATATGTTTGCCGGAGTTGGAGCAGCAGATTTTCATTTGAATCATGGGGATAAAATCTACTGGAAACATGTAAATACATAATAAGATTTAAAAATTCTTTTACAAATTTAGGTTTTTCATTATTTAGTTTCAATTTTCTTTAAAATAGGTTCCATTTCTTTGAAAGATTTGCGAATTTTATGGAAGTAATAGCCTAATTTATAGCCTTTTTTACAATTAGTAAAAAGCATAAAATTGTTTTCGGCATCACCAACAATAATAATTGTGTATCCTTTTACACCTCTAATCACGATCTCTCTTAATTCACCTTGACCAAGGCCAGTACTTATCTTTTCTCCTAAGGAAATTAAAGTTGCAGGACTTGCGCTATATACATCAGCAACAATATCAGCAGTTTCAGAACTAGCAATTCTCAATCCTGTTTTTGATACTAATGCAGTTCCTTCAAGGTCTGTCGAACTTTCTAATTGTTCTAAATTACGCATTAACTCATCTAGAATTTCTTGATCGATATCAATTTCAGAAGCATGATTTCCTTCCATTATTACTACCTCAGTTAATAATAATATAAATTAATTTTGAACATTTAAAAATTTTTTTTAGATTTCAACTTAAAACTCCTTAATTCTTTCAAAAAGACCTTATCCCCTTTTTTTATAATATTTTTAGTACTTTCAATCCCCACAATTACTGATCCTTTTGTACCAAATGGACTAATTATTTTTGTAAAAGGAGGCTCTAATTTTCGCCCTATAATTTTTTTAGCACCTATTAAACTTTGTGCTAAACCACTACAAATTATACCTTGAGTATGTGATGGATTTTGAATAATCCCCTTTTTTATTTTATATTTATAAAGTAATGGCGGGTCTTGATATATTTTTGTTAGCTCTGCCGACCCTAATATCCTTAGAGTTGTTGGAGGTAAATCTAATCGACTTAATAACATGGTAGTTTTTTCTTTACCAATTAAGATTCTCTCATTTAACCATAAAAAAGCTTCAAAATTATTTAAATCATTTTTTATGCTCGTTTGAATTTTCTTTCCGTTAAAATCATAATAAGGGTATAAAAATCCTGCTGTAGTAAACATTCCAATTGTTACATGGAGTTGAGTACCAAAATGAGTTTCTGCTTTAAATAATTTGTTTTTATTTATTTTTACTTCAAGTAAATCACAGTAATCAAAAGCATTTTTATTATCTGTTATATAACAACCCCTATAGATATTCTTTGCATCCAATCCTTTAATATTAATCCCAATTCTATCACCCGCTTTTGCGATTTTTACTTCTTGATGAAAAATCTGAATCGATTTAACTCTTCCTGAAATTCCTAAGGGCAATATATATATTTTTTGATTTAGTTCTAATTTTCCCCTTAATAATGTGCCTGTTACTATTGGTCCTCTGCCTTTTATCGAAAAATGGTGATCTATGGGCATTTTGATACTCCCATTGACGTCTCTTTTTATTTCAAGTTCTTCAATTTTTTCTAGTATTCCTCCTTTTAATTTTTCAAATCCTATTTTTTCTTTGGCAGATACTGCAAATATAGGTATTTGTGCACCATAAGATGTTGATTGGAAGAAGTTTCTTGTTTTTTCCATTTCTTGCTTCATATCACCTTTAAATAGGTCTATTTTATTAAGTACAACTATGATATCTTTGATGTTTAAAGCCTCTACCATTATTAAATGCTCACCGGTTTGAATTTGAGGGCCTTTATTAATGTCTATCACGATTATAGCGCAATCAATTATTTCTACTGAGGATGCACTTATTTTTATTAAATCTGCATGACCAGGACCATCAACCAATGATACTAAATAATCATCCAATACAAAACCTGTAAATCCTAAATCGATAGTTATACCTCTTTGTTTACTTTGTGGATGAGCATCAATCCCTGCAGTTGATATTATTTCACTTAATACAGAAGCTATCGCAGTTTTACCACAATCAATGTGTCCAAACAATCCAATATGGATCGGAGTTAATTTCTCGACGTCAATCATAAGAATCACTATAGGGATAAAAAACGACTATATATTTCTTTTAAGATTAGAAAAGTAAATCATTTTCCTATATTTTTAATTAATCTTTTAAATATTGGACTCCAATAAAATTTAATTAAATAGAATTTACTTTTAAACATAATATCAACTTTTTAAAATTTAAAAAATTGTGAGAAAAGAATGCCAAAGTATTGCGTTTATTGCGGAAATCCCTTAAAATCAACAGATAAGTTTTGTATAATATGTGGAAAACCAGTACTTAGAGATGTTCAAAAACCAAAAATTGTTCAAAAACCAAAGGATCTTATAAAAGAAAAAGTTAGAGAAATAAAGGGTGAAGATGTTTCGTCCAAGATCGAAATTGAAGAATATCCCGTAGAAGAAGTCGAAATTGAAGAGAAAGTAGAAAAGAAGAAAAAAGCTATAAAAGAAGTAAAGGTAGAAAAACCACTACCATTTGAAGTAAAAGAACAAATGATCCTTTATATTGAATACAATGATATGCAATTGAATAAAAAATTGTTAGTTGAGAAGTTAAAAGAAATTCAAAAATCTTTAGAAGATCCTCGTTATGATGTAGACCAGGAATTTAAAAAATCAATTAATGTAAAAATTGAAGCGATAAGGACACTAATCAATGAGCTAAAGCAAAATGAAATTGAAGTTAAACAAAAAATGGTAGAACCATTTATTGTCCAGAGAATAAAGGATGATATTGATAAGAGAATTTTTCAACTCAAGAATTTAACTAAAGAATTCAAATTACATAAGATTAATAAGGAGACTTTTGAATCTCTTAGAGAAAAATACAAACAAGAGAAAATAGATTTTGAGAATGAAAGAGAAGACTTAATATCCGGTATGAAGCTATGGATAAAAGAATTGAACATTGAAAAATCAGATATTAAAGCAGAGAAAAATCTCAATAAAGGTAGATTTTCAGCTAAGGAAATTGAAGAAGAAGATTATAAAGAAAAAGATAAAGAATTTGAAGTGAAACTTAAAAAGATTGATGTGAAAATTACTACTTTAGAAAATCTTATTAAATAAGATTTTTCCAAAATTTTATTTTATTTCCACCATTATTTAATATTGATGAGGAAAAAATTAATTGGATTTATAATAGTTCTACTTGCTTTATCCCTTCTAACAATCGGAATTATTGAAGCTCAATATTCACTAATCGGTAAACTTTATGAAGAGATGGCAGGGGTTCCCTAAACCTTTTTGAATAAAAAATTTAATTAATCGTATCTCTTCGTTTTCCCTATAGAAAGAGAATCCTCTAAAAACCCTTTTTTCTGGTATATTTTTTCTTGAGATTTTCGGAATTTATTAGCTTCCTTGTAATGATTTTTACAAAGATAAATTTTATTTTGTTTATTCTCGTTATATCTTAAAGCTGCTTTTTCTACATATGATTTCCATTTATTCTCGGAAAGAGATCTTACTGCTACTTCACTACACCCTTTCACAGAACATTTCTTTCCTTTACTTATTGTTCCACTCAAATCCCTTTTCTCTTTTAGTTCCTTTGGGAGTTTCAATTTTAAACACTTCCTAAAAATTTTATTAGGATTAAATATTATGTTTTTTAATTAATCAACATCTTAAAATTTTTCCTTTCTTTAATGGATTCTTTAAACTTAGTATTTGATGAAAACTTTATTCGCACGAAATTATTTCCTTGTGATTCACCGTTGAGAATAAAACTAAAAGATGAGTTCTTTACAAGTTCAGCTGTTCTGTTCTGCATTATTCCCTATAAAGATAAACCCTACGATTTAGTATTAATTCATCGCTCAAATCGTGGAAAGAGACATAGGGGGGAAATATCATTTCCGGGTGGTAAAATCGAACCTGATGATATCTCATTGAAAGACACCGCCTTAAGAGAAGCTGAAGAAGAAATTGGATTACCAAGAAAAAATGTAAAAATATTAGGTTGTTTAGACGATTTTCCGACTATGACTAAATTTATTATTACTCCTTATGTTGCCATCATCAATAAGGATCAAAAATTAATAAAGGATGACAGAGAAGTTCAGAAGATATTAAAAATCCCAATAGATTTTTTTATAAGTAAGAGGAATTTTAGAGAAGAAGCAGTGGATATCGATGATAATAAATTCCCTATTTTTTACTTTAACTATAAAGATGATGAAAGTAAACAGACTTATACAGTTTGGGGAGCAACAGCCTATATGATATCTATTTTTATCGAAATTATTTATGGTATAACTATGTCAAACCTAGGTTTGAGACGATTTAAATTGGAAAAAATAAAAGATCTTAAAGAATATATTAAATATAGGGACCAAATTACAAAAAAATTTTGAGATGGTATTGTAATTAATTAAAAATGTAATGGATAATGGATTTTATCTTTAATGAGAAAAAAATTGCAGAAAGCTTAGGACAATTAGATTCTCCTGAACGAATTTCAATGCATCATGAATACTTTGTAAATTCTGCAGTTATATTCTTAATAATTCCATATCAAGAAAGACCATATGATCTAGTTCTAATTCGAAGAACTAAACATATAAATGATAAGCATTCTGGAGAGATGTCTTTTCCAGGGGGAAAATTTGATCCCAATCAAGATAAATCGTATTTAGATACAGCTTTGAGGGAATTGAGAGAAGAATTAGGAATTCCAAGAGATAATGTGACCATTTTGGGATGTATTGATGATCATCTCACCCCTAAGGGATTCATTATAACTGCTTTCGTAGCCTATATCAATAAAGAACAGAAAATGATTAAACAAGAGAGAGAAGTCGAAGAGATCGTGAAAATTCCAATTACTTTTTTTGCTAATAAAAAAAATTTTAAAGAAAGAACTTATAAACTCAAGGAAGATGTAATTGGGGTAGGTAAATTCAACTATAGATCTCCAGATAATAAAAGATATGTAATATTTGGAGCCACCTCTCACATCATTGTAAATTTTTTAGATAATATATACAATTTAGGTCTAATGACGTTAGGTTGCAGGCGAATCACATGCGAAGATATTAAAGATAGAATCATTAATTAGTTAAAAAAATTA
>JAEOSD010000091.1 GCA_016840545.1 Promethearchaeota archaeon | reverse complement strand
CTACCTTTCTTTCTAATTTTTTTTATTACAATAAATTATTAAGTATTAATTTATTACTTGATTTTAAAACTAAATTTAATAAAGTAAAATTACTTAAAAATAATTTGTAAGTTACAAGTTACAAGGTGATTGGATGATTACCAAACAATTTAAATTTACAATGGATGGGTATAATGAATTATCACGAAAATGGGCAGTTTTTATATTGAAATCTATGTTCTTAGGATGTAAGCGTTTTACTGATTTTTTAGAATCACATGATGGCCTCAGCAACCGAGTTTTGTCAGATCAGCTAAAAAGATTAGAGCAACATGGTTTTATTAAAAAAGAGATCGTAAGTAAAACTCCGGTAAAAATTGAATATTGCTTAACAGAAATCGGGCGAGATTTAAATAAGATGCTTTATGAAAAATGCATGTTTGCCATCAGACAGGGGTTAATTGACAGGGATGATCCATATTTTAGAGGAAAAAACATTGAAGAAGCATTTGGGATAGAAAAATAATAAATTAAGGAATCCTAAATAAAAGTCTCACAAAAAAATACCATTTCATATAAAAAATTTTAAATTAATTAACAAAATCTCTATTTAGATATTAAGATAAAAATAACCAAGAACTGAAGGAAATAAAAATGCAAATCAGTATTCAATTAAATGGCAATACAACGATTTTTAAGCTCAATAACAGCCAGGCTGCCAGAGAATTCTATGAACAGTTACCTTTATCAATTGCCGTTAAAGATTACGGCAACAATGAAAAAATCTTTTATCCACCAAAAAAACTTCATACAACCGGTACACCTTTGGCAGATGCACAATTTGGAACGCTTGCATATTATGCGCCTTGGGGAGATGTGGTAATGTTTTATGATAGTTTCGGTTCTGCAAGCGGTTTATATGAGTTGGGACATGTCATTTCAGGTGGAGAGCATATCAAAAACATGACTGGCATACTTCACATTAAAAAAAATTAAAAGAAATAAAAAGAAGGACTATCAAGAAATGTTAAAAACAAGAGATCATTCGCTTTCTTTTAAAATTTTATCAAGAGTTTCTACCGCATTTTCTATTATCATTTTTTTAATAGTTTTTCTATTAAGTATAATGGAATATTTCTTCGGGTAAATTAATCAAAATAATTGGTATTGGGTTAATTCTTATTTATATAATCCAGAAAGGCTTTTACTACCATGTGAAATTTGGGATCTGCAACAACAGTAATATGGTCTTTTCCTTCGATTTGGAAATAACAAGAACCTGGTACTAATTGAGCTCCTGTGGATTTACTTCTTTTAACTATCCTATCATCAGCTCCGAAAACTGTCAAAACTGGTACATTAACTTTTTTAAGAGCTTCTTTCCTTTTGGGATTAGTTGGGAGTATACCATCCGGACGTTGAATATCCCCCTCCAATACATAAACTAAAGCCTCAAGATCTTGTAAGTGAGAATCAGCATACTCTGAAATTACTTTTCGGAATCTTAAAGCAGCTTTATTTTTAATATCATCAAGATTTGCTTTTTTTAAACCCTTTATCCATTTTTTCATCATTACTTTAGCAATGAATTTTGTACTTTTTTTGGGATAGTAGAGTGGGAATCCTCCAATAATAGCACTTATAAAGCGTTCTTGTTTTAGAAGCAAAATATCTGTAGTTATTCTTGCCCCCATAGAATATCCAAAAAAATTAGCCTTCTCAATAGATAAATGATCAAGTAATTTAACAATATCTTCATTTATCTTTTCTCCATATTGAGCAGCATCTTTAGGTTTATCACTTTTCCCGTGCCCACGACAATCTACAAGTATTAATTTATAATCATCCTTTAGAAAATCTACCCAATTAGTAGTTCTCCAATTAGCTTCGATACTTGCGGCAAACCCATGTATCATTATCACAGGTGGCCCTTCTCCTTCAATTTCATAATATATTTTTACTCCATCATTATCAAAAAATGGCATTGTTATTAATCCTCATAAATTTTTTAGATTTTACATTTATATCATTTTTATTTTCATGCATTATTTTTGTTGCTATTCACAACTAAAGCTTCTATTATTTGTGGTAAAACTTCACGAGGAAAGCTATGCCCCATTCCATCTATAATCAATAATTCAGCATTAGGTATAGTTGTCGCGATATCTTTACCTGCTTCTACAAGATTAAAAGGATCTTCACTTCCATGAATAACAATTGTAGGTGCCGATATTTTGGTTAGATAAGGCTTAATATTGCCAGGTATCGCCATTGCGGCTAATTGACGTACTATTCCTTCAGGGTAATAACTCCGATCATATTCTCTTGTTCTGTATTCCCTGGATTGACTCTCATCAAAAGGGAATATCCCATTAATTAAACTATCTCGTTTTACCATCTCATCAATATATGCTTCGCGCTCGGATGGAACAGGTGCAAAGAATTGCATCATAATATCAGGTTTTGAAGGCGGAAGCTCAGGATTTCCTGTAGTACTCATAATTAGTGCGAGAGATAGTACACGAGAAGGGTGTCTATATGCTATAATTTGTGCGATCATTCCCCCCATAGAAGCACCACAAATATGTGCTTTTTCAATATTCAAAGCGTCCAATACACCGATGGCATCATCAGCCATATCTTCTAAAGTGTAGGGAACTTTTGGTATTTCTCCACGAGTATACGCAGCATTAATCTCCATCATATCTGGTATACCTGCATCTACAAATTTTGTTGACAAGCCAACGTCTCGGTTGTCGAATTTGATGACAAAAAAGCTATTTTCGGCAAGTTTTTCGCAAATTTCATCCGACCAAGCAAGCAATTGACTTCCCAACCCTGGTATCAATAGTAACGGTTTTGAAGTTGGATCCCCCGTTGTTTCATATTCAATCGTTATATTATTTACATTCGCTTTCGGCATTTCAAAATACCTTGTTCTTTTTATTATTCTAATAGATATATGATAATTAAAATTAAAGATTAAAGATTATGATTTTTTAATATCTTACCACCTATAATATTGAAAAATTTATCAAATTCAATTTGAAAATGTTAAATAACAATTATTGAATTTTAAAATTTACTTTCCGATAAAAATTGGATCTCTTTTTTCCTTTAAAGCTTTTAAAGATTCTCCAAAATCTTTACTTTGAATTGCCTTGGTCCACATTTTATTTTCTAAATCCAATTGCTTCTCTAAAATGTCTTTAAAATATTTATGAATGGTCTTTTTCATTAATTTAATTGAAAGAGATGGTCCCTTAGGTGGAATAAGTCTTAAAGCTTGCTTTCTCGCATAGGGCATTAACTTTTCTTTCGGCAATACTTTATTTACGAGACCTATATTTTCTGCGTCTTGTGCTGTCATCCGATCGCCAAAATAAAATAGTTCCTTTGTTTTTATCATGCCTATCATGAAAGGTAAAAGGACAGTAGTGGCAAAATCAGGAATAACTGCTCTCTTTACAAAGTATAACGCCCACCAAGCGTCTTCAGCCATATAAACTAAATCTGAACAAATTATAGGAAACGTAAACCCTCCGCCCACAGCTAAACCATTGATTACAGATATCACCGGTTTTGAAAAATCCCAAAATTTAAGGCATAACCTTTTTGATGCCATGTCTCTTAAATTGATCTCCGCTCTAATTTTTTCAGGGATATCCATCAACATATCTTTTGAAAAGAAACCTCCCGAAGAAAAAGCTCTTGCCTCTTCACATCCCGTTAATATCATAACTTTAACTTCCTTATCCTTTTCAGCATGATCTACAGCATACCAGAGCTCCAAAAGACCTAAGGGTGAAAGAGCGTTCTTTTTCTCTGGCCAGTTTAAAGTAACGGTTAAAATTCCATTCTCTTCTTTTTCATATTTAATTTGTTTAAATTCTTCTAATAACATTAATACAATAAAATCATAAAAATCTAAAAAACATTAAGCTTTAAATTTAAAATTAATCAGTTCATCCTCAGCTGCTTTAAGAATTTTGACTAATTTTTGCTTAACCTCTTCAGGGAGTTGTTTGGGTTTATGAGTTTCTAAAATCCTAAGAGTTTTTCTTTTTACTTTATCACCATAGCTCATCTTACCTTTTTTAATCCAACTCTCAGGATCATCGCGATTTAAGTATTTTGGACGCCAAATCTCCTCTCTAAAATGTTTAACTGTATGCATTTCAGCTAGAAACACTCCTCCCGGTCCAACTTTCCTTATCACATCAAATGCTAGCTTTTCTTTATCGATTTCAAACCCTTTAACGAATCTCTTAACATAACTTATAATTTCATCACACATTACTATAGAGACAGGATTTCCCACTAAACCCTGACCCAGGTATCCCACATCATGAATCAGGTTTGCTCCATTTAGAGATGAGAGGAGGGTTGCGAAGGAGTGCTCCATTGATGCTTGCTGGTCCAAACAATGAGCATCAGATCCTACTGTTGACCACATAGGTATTTTATAATGATGGTATAGGTCTGCAAATGCGGAATTCCCAAGATGAAACTCAGGTGCGCCATAACAGAATGTTGCTGTTTTCATATCAAGTGGTATTATTCCTAACCCAGAGATAATGGGTGCTCCTTTTTTTCTCAACTGATGCAGTACAATTCCACTTAGAGCTTCTGCGTTTGCTTGAGCAATACTACCCGCTAGGGTTACTGGTGTGGTTCCTCCGATTATATCTCCTGGAGGATAACATATTGGGATTTTCTGGTCAGCACAAAAAAATAATTTATTAACGGCTCCAAATGAGTGGGAAAGCGGTGCTGTTGGTTCAGAATAGTGAATAATAAATGGTTTTTCTTTAAGCTCTTTTTCTCCTCCAATGACAGTTTCTGCCATCCTAAAAATAATTTCTAAATCTTCCCTTCCTGCAGCTGTGAAAAAGATAGGCTTTACAGAGTTTTCCATCATAGTTTTAGCACAGTAAATATACATTAAGTTGGTTGGAACATCACTGGGTAATGCGAATGATGCAATAAAATCCACGTTTTCACAATAATCAGATACAATAGCAGCATTTTTCACATCCTCTAGAATTGAAAATCTTAATTCATCAGTTTTCAGATCAATTGTTCTTAGTAGATCAGTTCCAAGTCCATAATAATTATTAGTTCCTTCTAAATTCATCGCTTCTTTACCCTCTCGATTGTATATAGTAATTTGAGAAGGAGCACTACGGATACTCTCTTCAACTAACCATTTTGGTATGTGTACTATATTTTTTTCTTCCACAAAGCATTCGTTATTTTCTAATAATATCCTTGCTCCTTTATGGGATACTCTTATCCCGATTTTGTCCAGAATTTCCAAACTAGCTAAATGCAAACGATTAATTTGTTCTTCAGTTAAAAGATAGTAATGAGGCTTAACCTCGTTTTTATTATATTCTCTCATTCTTATAAAACCTCAGGGTTATTAAATACAGTATTGTTTAATTATACTTCAATATTTGTTAGGATATAGTTTTGAATTTCGTAAAAGTAAAATCATCATAATTAATTTGGGACTTATTATTAAGCTTATTAATATATTATAAAGGGAAAGTTAACACAAAACTAAGTTTGAACATAAAAAATTAGCAGAAAAAATTAGGTTTAATATTTTTAAAGCATTTTTTAAACATAATAACATTGAAGTATTTCCAGGAAATGATAGCAAGAATCTGGCATGGTTGGACCTCATTTGAAAATGCAGATACCTATGAAAGCTTACTTAAAAATGAGATATTTCCGTCTATTGAAAATAAAAACATAAAAGGATATAGGAAAATAAGTCTTTTAAGACGCCCCTTGAAAAACGAGGTTGAATTTATTACAATTATGATATTTGATAATTTGAGTGCAGTAAAAGAATTTGCGGGGAAAGAGTATGAAAAATCCTATGTTCCTCAAAAAGCACAAGATGTTCTTTTAAGACACGATAAAATCTCACAGCATTACGATATAGTAAGTGAATTCTATTACAAATAAATTTGATTGGGATAAAGATAACGATGTTCTTTCATTTGACATTAGAAAGTTCGAGATTCTTATATTTGAATTAGTAATGTAAAGTTTACATCTCTTTTATTTAAAAATTATTTAAAATTAGGTAAATAATTTTTTTGTACTTCCATCATCTCATTAAATATTGTTTCAGCTATTTCAAAACTGCCACAATTCACATCAATTGCTATACAATCAATAGCTAGTTGTTTCGATTCCTGTAGTATAGCTTCAACGCATAAATCTTGAATAGAAGCTTCTATACGTAAGATTGCCGCAATATTCTTAGGAATGTTCCCTAATTTTACTCCATGAATACCATTCTTATTAACTGTTCCGGAGCATTCAATAACTAAATCTTGAGGGAGATTTTCAATAATCCTATCATTAGGAATGTTTACAGCCATTTCATATGAATTACTATCATTTATTATAGCTTCGATGATGGGGATTGCTCTCTCTCCAGATGGTTCTTGCATTAACATGCCTTTTTTAGGATATCTTCCTTTCTTTAATCGATTATGGTATCTTGTTAATCGAGCAGTGCCCCCCTTATTGGCTTGTTCCATTCTTGTAATCCAGTCTGTTAAATCTTGTTCTGTAGTGTATTGAGATCCTATCTGCAAATATTCACAAATATGATTATCACCGACATAAGGAAACCATCCAAACCTTTTATATACCTCAAATGTAAGATTAGCATAATGAAATCTATCCCACTTATCTTTAAAATACTCCATACATTTTGAATTAAATTCAGGCATTAAATCAGCTGCGGATTTTAAATCTTTCAATCCAAGTAAGAATGCAAAATGATTAAGTCCTCCGGTAATTAGCTGCATATCACTTAAATCTCTATTCATCATAACAGGTAGGTGATGAGAAGTTAAGAGTCCTATTTGGTGGCAAAGACCAAGCATCTTCAATTTAGGAACCCCTCTTTTCAACGCAAGACATATACGGGACACTGGATTTGAATAATTTATAAAAAAAGCATCAGGACATATTCTTTGAACATCTTTAGCAATCTTGATAATTTCTGGAATTTGACGTGCACTATGGAAGAATCCTCCCGCACCACCATTCTCACCCATTCTTTCAGTGGTCCCGTGTTTTCTAGGAATTGTATTATCCTGCCAACGTAACTCAAATCGATCTCCATGTTCTATAGAATTAATAACAAAATCTGCTCCTTTTAGAGCTTTTTCTCTATTATTTGTAGATTCAATGATGAATTTATTTCCAATTTTCTTATTATCCTCTGATACAACTTCGTACACCATCTGTAACTTATTTTCATCTATATCTAGAAGCGTAATAGTAGATCCAGCTAAGATTTCACTTCGGTTTAAGTCAATGAATGTTGGTGGACCAAAAGTAGGACTTCCTGCTCCAATTAGAACAATTTTAATATCCATTATACATCTTAAAATGAGGATAAAATAATAAATTTCATTAAGTTCTATTAAAATGAAAAAAATTGTGGTTAAAAAAATTCTTTAAAATTTCTGAGGTATTTATTGATAGCTTTTCCACTTTTGCTCAAGATTAGGATCTTGAATTGTTTCCATTATGTATTTTGCATACTCTTCTCCAGTGGCTCCATTATCTCTCCCAGTAATTTTCATTTTTGCTTCAAATTGGGCACAGATATCAAGTGCCATTTCTAATTTCCTTCCTTTTTCATTAAATCCTATATGATTAAGTAGCAATGCTGCAGCTTTGATTATACTCGAAGGATCTGCATAAACTGCCCTTCCTTCTTCAACCATTCTCGGGGCAGTTCCATGAATTGCTTCAAACATTGCATATTGTTTGCCAATATTTGCACTACCTGCAGTTCCAACTCCGCCCTGAATCTGTGCTGCCTCATCTGTTATGATATCTCCATATAGGTTTGGAGCGACAAAAACTTTGAAATCTCTTTGACGCGCTGGATCTACTAACTTCGCAGTAGCAATATCAATATACCAATCATCCCATTTTACCTGGGGATATTCTTTTGCAATTTTTTCAGCCATCGCGAGGAATTTACCATCAGTAGCTTTTACTACATTTGCTTTTGTTACTACAGAAACTCGATTAATGTTATTCCTTGCTGCATAATCAAACGCTAAACGTATAATTCTATCTGAACCTTGTTCAGTTATTACTTTAAAATCAATAGCTAAGTCATCAGTAATATTTATTCCTTTTGAACCTAATACGTATGCTCCCTCAGTGTTTTCTCTGAAAAACATCCAATCTATACCCAATTCAGGAACTTTAACTGGACGAACATTAGCAAATAAATCAAGTTCTCGACGCATAGTAACATTAGCACTTTCTATATTAGGCCAACCATCACCCTTTCTTGGAGTATGCGTTGGACCTTTCAAAATTACATTGCATTCCTTTAATTGCACCAAAACATCATCTGGTATAGCCTTCATATTTTTTGCTCTATTCTCTATAGTTAAGCCTTCAATTATGCGTAGTGTCACCTTTCCATTTGCTATTTCATCTTTCAACAAAAACTCTAATATGGTTTGAGCATGTTTAGTAATATATGGTCCAATCCCATCTCCGCCAGCAATTCCAATGATTATAGGTTTTAATTTCGAGTAATCTGTCCAATCTGCTGCTTTTTTCATTTGTTCCACTCTTTCTAACTGTTCCTCTACAAGTTTACCAAAATGTTGCCTTGCTTTTTCTACAATATCATTCATCAGTAAAACCTTTTTTTAATTTTAAATACTTTTTTTTCCAATTTTGATATTAAATTTTTTATCTATTTTAAATTAATTTATTCCTTATAAATCAAAATAATTAGTCTGATGAGAATAAAATCTCATCCCAAGGTTGACGATACAGTCCAGCTCTCTGCCTTTTTTGATCAAAAACATGGCCCATCATACCAATACTTCGTCCAAGTACAAAAAGTCCATTTAATGCCTCGCTAAATATAACATCTTCTATTTCTTCTTCTGTGAAATCTAAATTTTCTAATAGATCTAAGAATGTAATACCAATGCATCCATCAACATTTAAGATTAAATTATTTCTTTTAGCGGTTGTTAACTTTTCAACTTCTAACGCAAAATCAAGGTGAGGATGTTTTTTAAAGTTCTTGAACACAAATTCTTTTAGCAGCTGAACTCTCACATCTGGGTTTTGAATAGATTTTATTCTGTGTCCTATTCCAGGAATATTAATTTGAGCAATATCTTTCATATATTTAACAAATTTGGATGGATTCATATCCTTTTGTAACGCTTCTCTAATATATTTTGCAGCATCAGAAATTGCACCTCCAAAGCGAGGTCCTATAGTTAAAATACCACTTGCAAGCGCCGACATCAAATCCTTACCAGCTCGGGCGGTAATAATAGCATTATGAGCTCCAGAAACTGCGGGTCCATGGTCAGCAGTTAATTTAATCACCATTTCAATAAATTGTTGAGCAAAATCGGGAAGTTCTCGTTTGAACCATAATAGTCCAATTACATAACCAATAGACTTATTTTCTCGTATAATTTTGTCTAGACCAACTGTAGCAAAAGTAGGAACATCGCCTCTATCATCTGAGATTGTAACCACAACATCGCTTGGTCTTCTGACTACACCCAATCTTGTAGCATCATTAAAATCTAATGGAATTTTAGGTGGTTCAAATTCTTTAACTTCTTCTATTTTTCCTTTGGATTTTAACTTTTCAAATTCTTCTTTTATTTTTTTATCTAAATCTTCATAGGAATCGGGTACAATAGCACCAGCTTCTTTTAAAGCCTTATTTTTTGCCTCAGCAGTTTCCATCGCGCTTCCTGCCATTGCACCAGCATGTCCGAATTGTAAATCAGACGGTAAGATTCTTGCAGCAGTTCCTGCGACCCATATCACAATCGGTTTAGTAATCTTCCTAGATTTTAAAGCATCAACTATAGCATATTCATCTTTTCCTCCTATTTCTCCTAGAGCCACAATCATTTTGATATTCGGATTTGCTTCATATCGCATTATATGGTCAATTAAAACTGAACCTGCGTATCTATCTCCACCTATTGCTATACCCTCATATATGCCATCTGTTGTTTGAGAAATCATAAAATTCATCTCATTCGATAAACCACCCGATTTTGAAACAAAGCCTACCGAACCAGGTCTAAATAATTTCGAGAGTATAATATTTTCAACAGTCCCTGCCGTATTAGCGATTTTAAAAGCTCCTGCTTTTATCCCACCTACAGTAGCAGGTCCAATTATTATTTTATTTTTCTCATCGGCAATTTTAATTAAATGACGGCTTTCTCGTTCTGGAACTCCTTCTGCAATTATAACTATTGTACGTATTGTATCTGATTCTAATGCTTCTTTACTAGTTGGATAAGCTGATCTAAATGAAGAGAAGTTTATCAGTACATCTGCCTTTGGATTTTTTTTAACAGCTAATCCTAAGGTTTTATAAACAGGAATGACAATTTCTTTATTTCCCCAGAAAACCTTATGATAGTTAACAGCAGCTCCCTGAGTAGGTCTAATAACGGCAGCTACCGAAGGAGTCTCGCGTTTACATAAAAAGTCAAAATCAAGCATCCTCTGGATTGCATTAGCTTGAAATCCATAAATAATCGCTTGCGTATTTCTATCAAACAATTCATATTCTTCCATTTTTCTCACCCTCTTATTCTATTAATGATACTATTCTTGTCATATGGGTATATCTATCATATACCTCAATTGGAACTCCTGTTTCTTCACCGACTTGCTTCATTAATTCTAAGCCTTGTTTTTCATTAGGACCACCCCTCCGTACTAAGATTTTTACGTTTGCCTTTTTTAATTTATCAACTGATTTTCTAATCGCGCTTACAATCCCAGCAAAAGTTGCCTTCACGTCTGTAAAGTTAGCAATACCGCCACCTATTATAAGATATTTTGTTCTTCCTTTAGGATCAGGATTTTCAGTTATCAAATCTATTATAGTTTGAGCATATATTTCTGTATGTTCCCTAGAGGGATTTCCTGAATATTCACCATAATTTCCAAGCTCATTTCCTAATCCAAGATCAACTACTGTATCAGTGTAGATAACTGAGGCTCCTCCTCCAGCAACCATTGTCCAAATCCTAGCATCCCTATTTAAAATCTTAAGTTTTAACGATGCTCCAGTCTTTTCGTCCAGTTCTCTAATTAATTCTTCTTCCTCTGATAATACTTGCCCAAAACCAGCTGGGAATTCTATAGGATTATCTGGATTTCCCCAAGTATCTAAATGAAGAAAGGTTGCAGTATCATCTAATCTAGCTTTTACATCTAATGGTACAATTTTTTTATCTTTAGTAATCGCAAATGGATTGATCTCAAGAAAAGCAAAATCTTGGTTAATATAAACTTGAAAAAGTCCTTTGATGAATGGTATTAAAATCTCCTCAAGATCTCCTAAATCTGGTAATTTGTTTTTTAAATCAAAGGAATTAATATCTGTACCAAGAGGAACAGGAATATGTGAGACTTTATTCCAATTCTCTTCAATAAAAATTCCTCCTTCGAAGCTGAAATGGATAATATCATTTTCTCTATCAGAAGTTATAGAAACATAATATTCCTTTTCATGGGGTACAAAAGGTTCAACTAACAATCTTTTCAATTCCCCTCTAACATTCCCAATTTCACATACTCTATCCAAATTGCTATAACAAAAATCTTTCATTTCATCGCAACTTGCGTCTAATAAAATAAGATTAGCCTTCCCTCTTTTTCCAAAAAGTTGGTCAGGTTTAACAACAACCTTTTCTGTTTGAATCCAAGAATTTTCAGATACAGCTTTTTCAATGTCTGTATCACAATCAATAACCACTAATTTATTATGATAATTGAACTCGGGATAATATTTTGGTAATTCAGTTGCTAAAAGTTTTTTAGCATCATATTCATAAATATTTTTCTGTGCCAAAATTCACTATCTCTTTTCTTTTATTACAAAAATTTCATTAAAATTTATAATTTTGGTAGAACCTATTATCTAATAAATTTTTCTTACATTAAATATATGGGAAAATCTTCCCTTTTATACAATAGTTATCAGAACTAGTTAAAAATTTACAAGAGCAGATTCGTTTCTTATAACTCGGTTCTTTTAAAATTAAAGATTTTTTGACTTTTACTTTTTAGTTTTAATTTTTGTTATTAATATAATGGCTAGCAACCCCAATCCAATAAATAGGAATATAGAAAAATATCAGTTTATTCCATTATCATTATCTGAAGGAGTTATTGAAGAACTACAGTAATTATCAGTAATTACATTTCCCTCACAAGAGGTTTCTTTAACACAACCTAAAGTGTATTCTTGTTGATTTTTTGTTTTGAGTTTAAAAAAAAATTACTTTAATATAGAATTAAATGAAATTAATAATATTAAAAAATACATCTAAAATCTAATTTTGAAGTCATCAGAACAAACTAAATTTAAAGATAAAAACATAGGGAAAACAATCTTGTTTTCTATGGGTTACTTTTTTAATACATATATTATTGTAGCTTTTAATAACTATGTTTGGACTTATTATGAAGGAGAACTTGGCTTGATAAGTTTGATATCTCTATGGCCAATCTATATGGCGATTGCGAATGCAATATATACAATTTGGAGCATGATAACTAATCCTCTTTTAGGATACTATACAGATAGACCCTTAAAATCGGCAAGAAGAATTGGATTCCATACACCTTGGATTATCATTAGTGGTATTCCAACCATTTTCTTATTCTTTTTGCTTTTTACGCCCCCTTCTGTTTCAGGGCCAGAAAGTGCATTGTCAATTTTATTATATTATTTATTAATTGTATGCATATTTGATATGTTCAATTCACTTTTTCAAACACATTCTTTTGGAGCATTTGCTGCCCATTTTAGAAGTGATACTACACGAAGAAGAGCGGGTTTTTTCACTCAACTTTT
>JAEOSD010000206.1 GCA_016840545.1 Promethearchaeota archaeon | reverse complement strand
AAGGAATATAAATCTTCAAAATTTAAAGATTTAATAAAAATTATGTTATCTAAGTTATTTTTTACTGACTTTTGGATAAAATAATTAATTTTTTCAAAAGGAAAATTAGGTTTTGTATAAATATAAATTATTTTATTTTTACCTGATTTATAATTTATAGCTTTTTGTAGTGAAAATGTGGTTTTTCCAACCCCAAAATCACCCCATACAGAAAGAATCCCCTTAATCGGAAAAATATAGTTAAATAACTCGTTGAAAGGTTTTATTAAGTTATCCATTATTATAAATTTTTAAATCAATTATTAATTTATATAATTAATTTGAGAAAATTACCTTTATATATATTCACAGAAAATTTGAATTTTTTTTTTAGATTAAATAAGGCATTAAAAGAGAAAAAAATCCAATTTAAAGTTTTGAATATAGGAAAGAGGTTACCAAACACTCCTTCATTAATCCTTACTACAAGTAAAGAGCTTAATAAATTAGAAAGAGTAAACAATAAAGCTATAATTTTGGCTTATTTAGATACTCAAAAGTTTGAAAATTATCTTTTAGAAGTATTATCTTCACATAGAGTTGGATATAAAGAGTTTTATTCCTCTCTTACATTTTCAATTGATCCTGGTAAAAAAATAGGTTTAATGGTTTTTCTAGATGATTATTTTTTAGATTCCTATTGTTGTTTCAAGGAGGGAGCCCTTATACGTATTTTAGAAGAATTTATAACATATTTTAATAGGAAAAATGAAAATTTATGGTTAAACTTCAAATTAGGGATAGGTGTTATTTCAGTAACTTATAATTTAGTGAAACTTATATTTAATAATTATAAAGACAGACATTTTATAAGAATTTTTTTAGTTGATGAATATAAGTCATCAAAAATAAAAATTTATAATAAAAGAGAGACAAAATTCTCTAAAGATGAGATAGCCGCATTGATTATATCTTTACGAGAAGGAATAGAAGTAAATCTAGTTAATTCTGAAAGTTTTTTTAATCAAATTAAGACAAAAAAATTAAAGCTTGAGAAATGGAAGGATTTTAAATTTGAAAAAAATAATGAATATGATCTTTCATTAGAAATTATAGCAAAAAGGGTACTAAATGGAGAATTATCCTTAAAGGAATCAATAAAGATTGTTAATGACAATTCTTCTTATCTTTCGAAAAAGAAATATTAATTAATAAGTTTTTATTTGTTTTTTTAAACTTAAGAATAAAATTTAGTTACCATTTATTTGTTAGATTTTAAACTAATTAGTCAGTTTTAATTTGAAGAGATTTAAAACGATTGATACTCTTCGGGGAATAAGTATCATTTGGATGATAATTGGACATTTGACTGAATGGTGGATATTAAATGAAGAACTTTGGTTTTTCAATATACTTCGTTCAATAGGAGACCCATTAGGTTCAGGAGCATTTTTATTTATTGCTGGAGTAAGCACTGCGTTATCTTATAAAAAAAATATCCAGGATAAAGAACTAAATAAATCTAGTAGCATAAAGGTATATAGGAAAGAGTATTTGCTTCGTGCCTCCATTATATTTATAATCGCTTTAATGTATAATGCTCTTATTTCCATAAAATTGAATAATCCTGCAGACATTTGGACTTGGTTTATATTATTAACTGTTGCTGTGTCATTATTTTTAGGGTGGCCCTTATTAAAAACCAGTAAACGCTTCAGAATATATTTAGGTTTAATTTTATGGGTCATTAATCTATTTTTAATGAATTACCTATCGAATTTTAGCGGACAAATGAATTTTCTTGGCATCCTTAATCATCTCCTATATAATAGATTAGGATTAGATCCTATTTTATCATTCTTCACATTTTTTATAATTGGTACAGTTATTGGAGAGACAATTTTTGAAATTTATTTAATTGAAGATCGAAAGGAGAGAGGGTTTAATTTAAAGAAGAAATTATTGATTCCAGGATTAATATTTGGTATAGTTTTGATTATTATTGGGATAGTCTTTCGATTTCCTAATTTCTTACATCATCGAACATTTTCTTGGTTAGTTTATTCATTAGGTATTCAACTAATATTAATATCTTCTCTGATTTTTATTGAGGAAATTGAGGTATTTCGTTTTAAGAAAAACTATAAATTTCTTTATTATTTCTCATACTATTCTCTTTCTATTTATCTACTTCATAATGTATTATTTTTTATTTTTCAAAACAGCTTACAATATGTATATCTCTTGATGTATATTTCACTCACTCTCTTTTCGCTTGGTATTTTACTGAGAATTATTCATATTAAGATCGGCCCACATTTTTCGATAAAGATACAGATTGGAAGATTGAGTAGAGCCCTAGCAAAGAGAATATAAAATAAATTAAATAAAAACCTTAAAAAACAAGGGATAATCTTAAAATTTAAGATTTCGATACAAATGAAATTATTTTATGAAAGAGCGTATTGATAGAATTTTAGTTGAAAGACGATTAGTAGAGAGTAGAGTAAAAGCCCAGTGGTTAATAAAAAACGGTTTTGTTTTAGTTAATGGATTTGCACTAAAAAAACCGGGAAAAAAGGTAGATAAAAAGGCTAATATTACATTGAAAAATGAATTTCCCTATGTAGGGCGTGGTGGGTTAAAATTAGAAGCAGCGCTAAATAAATTTGCAATAATAGTGAAAAATAGGGTATGCACTGATATTGGAGCTTCTATTGGGGGTTTTACCGATTGTCTCATAAAAAATAAAGCATTAAAAGTCTATGCTATAGATACCGCAAAAAATATTCTTCATCCATCGTTAACGAGTAAATATAATAAAATTATCAAGTTATTAGGGGTTGATGCACGATCATTAATCGGATTGGATGAAAAGATTGATATCGTAACCATAGATATTACGTTTGCTTCATTAAAAACAATCCTACCAAATGTTAAGAATTATTTAAAAAGAGATGGAGATATTATTGTTTTGGTTAAACCACTTTTTGAGACAAATTTTTATGATAAAAAATTTTTTAAAATAATCACAAATTTTCAAAGGCTAAAAAAAATCTTACATGATTTTTTATGCTGGAGTTCTGAAAATGGTTTTTTTCCTTATGGAATAACTGAATCTCCAATTTTAGGTAAGGGGGGATCAATAGAATTTTTAATTCATTTTAGAATAGATCAAGAAAGGAAACAATTCAAGATTTTTAAAGAAATTGAAGAGGTTATCGATAACATAAGTATCAGAGAGTTTAAATAGATTGATAGCTCCTAAATAATTTTCCCCATTCTGTTTGCATAAATTTTTTAATCCTACGTTTTCCTATAGTTGGATACCAGAACATATCATGAAATATCATAGATGCCATGATTGGTCCCATAAAAAAAAGATCACTCTTAAACAATGGATACATGAATTGTAAGGGACCTTTTCTAACCATCTGATCGCCCCAAATCACTAAGCTTCTCTTCACATTGAAGTTCCAATTGATATTTGAAACATTTTCACCTACTAATTCAATTTGATCGAAATCGCCGCATCCTAATCCCATATCATGAGCTAGTTTTATAGCAGGTAATTTTAATGGATCAAAACCCATCATTTTAGAAACAACTGTATCAATAGCTACTTGATCATATCCAGCGAGTAAAATATTCTTAATTTTTGGTATCATAGTCCTAGGTCCCGCTCCATCTCC
>JAEOSD010000205.1 GCA_016840545.1 Promethearchaeota archaeon | reverse complement strand
TTAGTACTTGCGGTTATTATTCCTGCTAGAGATAATTCATTTATATAATCACTTATCCTTCTTTGGGTTAATTTTTTTATACCAGGTACTTTCTCAGCTAATTCTGAATGTGTTTCATATATATCTCCAGAGGTGATGATATGATCTTTCCCATACTTCATTAGAAGATGAATTGCCGTTAATGTCAATTGTGCTTGAAGTGGCATCGATAAGATATATTCTACTATGTGATCTTTTTCGAGATCTTTTTGAGCCTTAGTTATATCTGATTCTGAAATCATTTTATGCTGTTTTCTCTCAGCAAGCTCTCCTGCTTTTCTTAATAATTGAAGTGCTTTTCTAGCATCTCCGTGTTCCTTTGCGGCTAAACCAGCACAAAGCTTTATAATACCTTGATCTAACACGTTTTCATTAAAAGCAATTCTTGAGCGTTGGATTAATATATCAGCTAATTCATTAGCATTATAAGGATGAAATACTATTGGTTCTTGCCCTGATAATCCAGATGTAACTCTTGAATCCAAATATTCCATGAACCTTAATTTGTTTGATATACCAATTATACATGCTCTGCATGAATCTAAGTTCTCATTCAACCTTGTTAAATCATATAAAATTTCATTTCCTTCTCTTTTTTTAATAAGAATATCAATTTCATCTAAAACAAGAAAACAAACAGTATTTTTGATGCGTATGTCTAATAACCCTAATAACTTTTTAAAAATTATATCTTTTGGCAATCCAGTTGGTGGTATTTTTTCTTTTCCTTCTATCGTATTATAAATATGAGCTAGAATACGATAAGGAGTAGAAACGATGTTGCAATTTATATAAATCCACCATGGAGGATTTTTTTCACAATGTTGAGCTATTTTTTGGCTGACATACCTAATCGTAGCAGTCTTACCTGTACCTGTCATACCATAGCATAGGAAGCTAGGAGGTACATCTCCTTCTAACGCGCATGCTGTTATCCCTGCAATTTTCTTTATTTCGTTATCTCGATGTGGTAATTCTTCAGGAATATATGAAGATTCTAAAGCTTCACGCATTTTAAATATTTTTGGTCCTTTCAAATATTTCTTATAAAATCTGTCAATATTAAAAGAGTGATTACCATTATTCTTTGGATTAGTCAACAAACAATTACACCTCCTTTATAATTATTGATAATAAACATATAAAAATATCATGTTAACCGACAAATTAATTGAGAGCAATCAAGCCCTTAATATATATTGATTTGCCTTATCCGTAATTTTTAATATTACAGTCTCACTTTTAAAAGATAGTTATTTATCGAATAATATTATTAATGATTTATTATTTAGCTTTAAATTTAACAATATTTAATTTAAATAAATTATTATTTTATGTAATTTCTCTTACAGCTCACTTAATAAATATGTCAAAAGCGGATAATGATGAGATTCTCATAAAGAGAAATACAAAAATAGCAAAAATTCTAGCGCTAAGTTTTGCCTGTTTGTTTATTATGAATTTTATCATGATCTCTCTCATATTTACATGGGCAGATTGGGTAGCTCTCCTAATTTTCAGTCTGTTGTTTATAACACCAGGTTATATATCAAATGCGGGAATGGTAATAGTTGGTAGAGGTAGACCGATAGATGGAGGCAAATTTTGTAAAGATGGGAGAAGAATACTAGGAGATCATAAAACATGGAGAGGATTAATTTTTGGGCCACTCTATATAGGTATACCGATCTCCTTTGGAATTTTTCTATTATTCCTCGCATTATGGCCCGCAATTGAAGTAATCCCTGTTTCTGGAGCAGCAGAAGGAATTTATAAACTCTATTCCGATATATTCTATTATAAATACTATTTTATTGGAGGAGAATTCCCAATTGGATTATTAATGATATTAATTAGAATAATTCTTTGTTCTTACGGAGCGGCTATTGGAGATTTAATTGGGTCTTTTTTTAAAAGAAGGTTAAATATTCAAAGTGGAGCACCGTTTTGGATAATTGATCAACTTGATTTTGTATCAATAGCAATTCTTTTTGCTTCTATACCAGCGTTAATTTTCCCAGGAACTTATTTAGCACCCGATATTTTCATTATAATATTTTTATTGATTTTAACCCCTTCAGTGAGTATTATTGCGAATACTGTAGCCTACATTGTAGGTTTAAAGAATGTTCCTTGGTAATTTAGTGTTTTAGTTTCATTACTTTACACGAAATCTTTATCGGAACCCCTCTATTTTGGAATATGATATATTTCTCAAGTAACTTATTGACGGCTTTTATATAATCTCCATTTCTTCCTATAGCTATTCCTCTATCTTCAAAAGTAAGAAAATTTACTGATATTTCCCGTTTGCCAGAATAGATGTTGAATTCAACTTTGATATCATGAATATAAATATCTGGAAAAAAACTATATACTAAATTAATAAGAGTATTCTCCGAACGGATTAATGCTAATTTTCTACAGAATTTAAGCCTAACTGAATTCAAATGTGTTTTTGCTTCAAAATAATACGCATTATCCACAAAATAAAAGACAAATTGATTAATTACTATAATATTTTTAGGATAAATTTTAGTCTTATTGTAGAAATAATCATATAATTTAAGTTCAAAATTAGAATATTTTCTGATAAAAGCCAAAGTTTGATAAAAAATTAAATCATCTAAAATTGTGTAAAGCATACAAAAGAATTTTTTCATGAAGAGATTTAAAGTCCTAAGAAAATTCAATATATAGACAAAAAATTTAATAAAGTAAGATAATCTTTTTGAATTAATTGTATCTTAATGGTTATCAGATAATGAAAGAGGCTGGATTTGAGTTTAAAGACCATACAGCAGATGTACAAGTTAGAAGTTGGGGTAAAACGTTAGAAGAAGCTTTCTCGCAAACAGCCTTAAGTTTAATGGCAACTATCACGCCTAATTTAAAAAAAGTTTCTCTCCTAATTGAAAAAAAGATTGAAGTGAATTCTGAGGATAAATACGCATTATGCTTTGATTTCCTTTCTGAATTTCTTTACTTATTTGATGTAGAAGAATTAATATTCAGTGAAATTACTGTGGAATTGATAAAAAAACTCAATAATGGATATAAACTAAAAGCAACTGCAAGAGGAGAGAAGTTTGATCGAAATAAGCATGAAATAGGAACAGAAGTTAAAGCAATAACCTATTCATTCATGAATATTGAAGAAAAAAAAAATAAAGTTGAAATTGATATCACTTTCGATATATAAATCCAGTATTTTTTTAACCTTTCACAACACCAACAGGGACTAATCTAACTACTTTTTCTACAATGTCTAAGTCATGACTTACCTGAACAACTTGATCAATATCTTTATAGGCTCCAGGCGCTTCTTCTGCTATTATTTTCATCGAAGCCGCTTTAACTAAAATTCCTCTATTACTTAAATCATCCTTTACACTGGCACCCCAATATTTCTTCGTGGCTTTAGATCTAGACATTAATCTACCAGATCCATGAGCTGTAGATCCAAAAGAAAGTTCCATCGCTTTAGGCTTTCCCACACATAAATATGATGCACTTCCCATTGTACCAGGAATTAATGCTGGTTGTCCGATTTCTTTATATTCTTGAGGAAGTACTGGATGTCCAGGTGGAAATGCTCGAGTAGCACCTTTACGATGCACATTTAATTTCATT
>JAEOSD010000204.1 GCA_016840545.1 Promethearchaeota archaeon | reverse complement strand
TTTAGAGACAGATTGTTGTTATGATAATACTAAAATGACTTTCCATCATCCCGGAGGTATTTGAAATCAAATACGCAAGATGAGGATAGTTACCAATTAATTGTCGAGTTATGATGATGACAAGAATCTAACTCAAATTTCTTTCATATTTTTTTTCTATAAATCACAACAATCAATAGTTATCTCAAACTATATAAATAGATGACAATGGAATTTTGGAAATATTACGACGTGACACACAAGGAGCACCTTGTTTGCAATCCTACAAGCGTCGAAAAATTGGAGGTGCTTATAAATCTTATGACATTAAGGTCGGGCTCGAAAGTGTTAGAAATCGCCACAGGTAAAGGTGAATTTCTGATTCGACTTGTGGAAAAGTACGATGTGTCAGCAATAGGTGTTGATCTCTCGCCTTACCACTTAGGTGATGCAAAAAAAAAGGCAAAAGAGCGTGTCCCAAACGCCGATTTGACGCTAATTGAGATGGATGGTGCCAATTATCAGCCCGATATGCCGGAAAGCTTTGACCTCGCATGTTGTTTAGGCGCCAGTTGGATTTATAATGGGCATGAGGGCACGCTTAAATATTTGATGAGCCAGACCAAGCGCAACGGACTCGTCGTGGTGGGAGAACCGTTTTGGATCAGCAAGCCCCCAAAAGAGTATTTCGACCTCTCAGAATTAAAATACGAGACTTTCAGCACGCACTTTGGGAACGTGCAAATTGGAGAGAAACTCGGTTTAAAATTATTGTACACGTTTGTGAGCACACAAGACGAGTGGGATAGATACCTCGGCCTCCAGTGGTATGCAATGGATAAATATGTCCAAGCACATCCAGACGATCCCGACCTTCCCGAGCTCTTAGCCAAATTAAATAAAGAGAAAACCCTATATCTGAAGTGGGAGCGGGAGGCGTTTGGGTGGGCGATTTATGTGTTTAGAAAGACCTAAGCGATGCACTAACAGTTTCACGAAGATTTTTCTTTTGTAATAGTACGGACCTTCATTCGTTCTAAAGCATGTTTAGTGAACATAATTAACATTGTAATAATCCTATTATAAAATAAAATTTACACGAGTTTTTAGGTTATTTAATTTAGTGGTTTAAAAGTATTGCTTTTTTAGCAAAAAAGCTTAAAAGTTTTTTACTAAAAGCTATTATTTATTTCAACTTATGGAAGAAATACGACATATCAAGGATTATCTCTTACATAAAAATAAGATAACTTTCTTAGTTGGAGCAGGAATTTCTATGGAATCTCCGAGTTATTTGCCGAGTGCCCGGGGATTTTCACGAATATTATTAAAATTCGTGACTCCAATGGAAGAATTCGAAAAAATTTCATCCCTTGAAGGATTAAGGTATGAGATGGTGGTGGAACGCGTTAAAAATGGATATGATGAGAATCTATGGTTTATGGATTATCTTGAGTTGATTAAAAAATATAATCTTATTCACTTATTTCTTGCTCAATTAATCAAATTGGGAAAAAATGTCATTACAACAAATTTTGACTATTTAATAGAATGTGCATTGATGGATTTACTCGATGAAAATGAAAAGAATCTCATAACACCTATTATAACTAAGAAAGATTTCGAAAAATATGAAGATACGGATTTTCTTCGGGGAAAATACCCTCTGTTTAAAATTCATGGCTCTAAAAAAAATATCATCACTAATGAAATTACAATAGAATCATTAATTACAACAATTTCATCATTAGGAAAAGATAGAGGGGCTACTGAGACTTTTTCAATTGAGAAATATAAAAAACCTCTGATTAGTGAACTTTTAAAAAACACAGTTCTTATTGTCATGGGATATTCAGGAAGTGATGCTTTTGATATTACTCCTTTATTGAAGACCTTTTCCAGCCTTGAAACACTGATATGGATTGATCATTCAATGGGTGATTCTATTGAGATTTCAGATATGTCAAAGCATAAACCTATAGCGAATTTGTCTACTCTTGAAACTCTATTAATTGATTTACATTTAAAACATGGGTATGATGTGTATTATATTAAATCCAACACCCAATTGTTTATTGAAAAGATATTATGGACATTATTCCTTCCTAATCTAGAGCTTCCAAAAATAAATGAAGAACCAACCCCCTTAATATCATTTGAAGAATTTATAGAACCCGAGTATAAGAAATTTAGTTTAACTCAAAGATACAATACAGCTGTAAAAATTTATACTGATTTATCGTTTTATGATGACGCATTAAGATGTGCAGAAATTGGAATTCCTATAGCTGATAAAGAAAATGAATGGCAAAGGAAAGCTAATTTTTTAAATCACATAGGGATTATTAAAATGAATCAAGGAGATATTTCAGGAGCGATAAAGTCGTATGAAAAAGCATTAGAAATAAATAAAGAATGTGATTACAAGTTTGGAATAGCAAATGTATTGAACAGTTTAGGAATGTGTTTTAGAAAGAGGAGTGAATATTCAAAAGCAAAAGAGTATTACGAAAAATCATTAAAAATTTATGAAGAAATTGACGATTCGAGGGGTTTAATGATTGAATATAACAATTTGGGAGTGATTTTTACAGAGCTCGACGAACCGAAAAAAGCGCTTGAATATTATGAAACGTCACTAGAATATGCTAGCATTCTAGGTGATTTAACAAGAAAAGCAACAAGATTGAATAATATTGCTACTTTATATGATAAAGAATTTGGCGATATTAACAAAGCAATTTCCTATACATTGGATGCTCTGAAGATATATGAAGAAATGGGCGATTATGCATCTCAAGCAACATCATATAACAATCTTGCAATTTATTATGATAAAACAGGTAATAAGGAAGAAGCTCTTAAAACTTACCAAAAAAGTATTGAAATTGCAATAGATAGTAATAATTTAATATCATTAACACAATCTTATCCCAATTTTGCTGATTTCCATTTTGATTCAGGAAATTTAGATGAAGCAATACAATTCATGAATTTAGCTATTGAAATTGATAATAAAATTGGAGATAAAAAAAGTCAATCAAATAAGCTTTACAGGCTTGGAAGGTTTTATCATCAATCTGAAGATTTTATAAATGCTAAGACTAAATATCTTGAATCTATAGAAATTTCTAAGAACTTGGATAATTTTAAAGATTTAAATGAAGCTGCATTTTGGCTAGCTGAAATGTATTTTAACGAGCAAAATTATGCAAAGGCTATTATTTATTATAAAATGGGATTGGAATGTGCGAATAAATTAGAAATTTCTTCTGATATTGTCATTTATAACCAAAATCTTGGATATTCTTATGAGAGGCTAAGAGATTTTGAAACCGCGATAGAATATTATAATATTGCTCAAAATTTATATGAGAAAGAGGGAGATTATGAAAAAATGTTTGAAATGATTGAGAATATATCATGGGTGCTACACGACCTTGGAAAAATAAATAGAGCAATAACTCGATTGGAGGATTACATAATTTCTTTAGAAAAATCGAATATTATTGAAACAATGGATAAAGCACTTGAAATTATTATTACTATGTGTATTATGGGAGATGATTTGGATAGAGGTACTAAATATGCAAAAAAAAGGTTGCATATAGCAAAAGAAAATTCAGATGAAAGGGCTTTAGCTTATACATACGGTAGTTTAGCAATATTTAGTGATAGATTAGATGAGATTGCTAATGCTATAACTTTTAGTGAAAA
>JAEOSD010000203.1 GCA_016840545.1 Promethearchaeota archaeon | reverse complement strand
AACGTTAAATGAAGCTCGAGCCCTTATAAAGGTAAAAGAATATAGAATAAACACACCACAAGTATATGAAATCGATACAGAAAGCTCTACAATAATTATGAAATATATCTCTGGTTCTAAGCTAAAAAATTTAATTAAAACTCTAAGTATTTCTAAAAAAAAAGATATTTTCACTAAATTGGGTCGAATTATCGCAATTTTACATATTAATGGACATATTCATGGTGATATCACCACAAGTAATATAATTATAACATCAAGCGAAGATATTTTCCTTATTGATTTTGGACTTCATGATTATTCGGATTCTATCGAAGATAAAAGTGTTGATATCCATCTTTTAAAAAGAGTATTAATTTCTTCGCATGGAGATGATTTTAAATTATGTTTTAATGCTTTCCTTGAGGGATATGAATCAGAGTTTAGAGACAGAGGAAATAATGCTTATAATGATATTATTAAAAATATCTCTATTATAGAAACTAGAGGACGATATGTAAAAAAAGAAAATCGATTATGATAGTAAAACATTTTCAATTTAAATATATAAACACCCTAATAATCGTTCATATTCTAATTAAATTTATCGAAACAATTTACTAATGATATAGAATGCTTTAAATACTTTATATAGGGAGAGATAATTTTATAAACAAGTTTTACTTATAATTTATTATCAAAAAGTTGGAATAAATTAAGGGTAACGATTATTTTTGTTATCATTTTTCCTCCTAAGATAGATCTCGGCTATTATTCCAAATAAATAACAGGACAGGAGTAAGGAGAATTGTCAGATAAAAAGAAAAAGAAAAAATCATCAATGCAAAATATTACTATCAATATTCCTGAATGTTACGATAAAAATATTCAAAAGTTAATAGCGATGAAAATTGTACCGAGTCGCTCTGAAGCAATTAGAACTGCATTACGAGAATTTTTACACAATGAGTATAAGAATTTAAGACTTCTTGGCTATTTTGATGAGTAAATTTTTAAAAAAAAAATACTTTATCGTCTTTTTCTTATTTTTCTAGCTTCTCTTTCTACTTCTCTTAAAACTACAATATCACTTTCTCGTACAGGGCCTTTAACATTCCTTGTTAAAATACGATTCTTGTCTGGGCCCTCTAAAATTCTCACTTTAATTTGACTAATTTCGCCAGTTAATCCAGTTCTACCAACAATTTGGATAACTTCTGCAGGAATAGATGAATCCACAATCTGAGTTCCTTTTGATTTATCTAACTTGACCAATTTTTTTCCACCAACTTACTTCTTTAACTCGTCTAGTTTCTTGATTACGGCATCTAAAACATTGTCATTGCCTGTTCCTAGATTTTCTATAGCAATAGCTGATGCTCCTACATTAATTCTAACGGTATTTCCTAATTCTTTTTTTGAAGATAAATATGCATAAGGTATTAATTTTTCTTCACATAATAATGGTACATGAAAAAGTATCTCTGGAGGGCTTACATCTTCAGCCATTACCACAATCTTAGCATTATTTCTTTCAATAGATTTAGTCACTTCATTCATTCCTTTTCTTATTTTAGAATCTCGAGATTCTGCTATTTTACTTAATGCATTCTTTAATTCATTCTTTAAATTATCAGAAATTTTAAATTTTACATAACTCATTTTGTTCTCCTTCAAATATATAATTTTTAATATATTATCATAAATCATCGATTTGTATTGAGATTAAAAATAATCGATATAAAAAAAATTTTTGCTTAATTTAGCTTTTTTATCCTTAATTTCCGAAAATTTTTTTTCCTTTGAAATTTAGAAAATAGAGTTTAAAAATCATAAAGATTACACAAATATCCTAATTATACTACTACACAGAATTTAAAGAATTTTACTATAAAGGTCAAAAATATACCTAATTTTTTTTTTTATTAATCCTTTCTAAAAAATAAAAGAAAGTAAAAATAAAAGTAATTATAATTTAGATAAGGTATTTTGTAAATGGACTCAATTGTAATGCGTGTGAATAATCTCTCAAAATATTTTGCTGAAATAAAAGCTGTTAATAATGTCAGCTTCTCTGTACAGCATGGAGAAATCTTTGGGTTTCTTGGTCCAAATGGAGCAGGAAAAACAACCACCATCCGAATGATGACAGGTGTCTTAAAGCCTACTTCAGGTAATATAGTAATTTATGGAAAAGATGTATGGAAAAATCAAATTTTAGTTAAACAGATTCTTGGAAATGTTCCAGAAGAAGCGAATGTTTACATGGATTTAACGGGATTAAAGAATCTAGAGTTTATCGGAGAATTATATGGGGTTTCTAAAAAAGAAAGGAAAGAAAGATCCTTACAACTACTTAAGAAATTTGAATTATTTGAAAGACGAGATAGTTTAGCAAAGAAGTATTCTAAAGGAATGAAGCAACGTTTGTTATTATGTATGGCTCTTATGAGTGAGCCTAAGATATTATTCTTAGATGAACCAACTTCCGGGTTAGATGTCCAATCTAGTATTATTATAAAAAATTTAATTAAAGAATATAATAAAAAGGGAATGACAATCTTTTTAACAACCCATAATATGGATATCGCAAATGAATTATGCGATAGAATCGCAATCATCAATAAAGGTAAAATTATAAAATTAGATACTCCTGAAAATTTACGAGCAATAGAAAAAGGATATCAAGCTATTGATTTATATCTTTCTAAAGAAATCAATCTTTCTGATTTTGAAAATTTGGATGGGATTAATAGGGCTAATAAGGTTAAAGATCATTATCATATCATTGTTAGTAATTTAGATAAAGCGATTAATCAGTTAATTAATTTAACAAGATCAAAAAATATTAAGATTAGAAAAATCAATACACCAGAACCATCGCTAGAGGAAGTATTTATTAGCGCAATTAATGTAGGTGAGAACAATTAAAGAAGAAATCTTTAGAGAGCAATCAAAATTCCAACTCTTTATTACTCAAATTAAACGCTCTTTTGTAGTTTGTAAGAAGGATTTACATATATATTATAATAAAGGTCCAGTAGTCATCCAAGGCATACTTTTTCCCATTATGTTATTCCTGGCATTCACCGTTGGAAGAGAGATTATTGCCGTTTACATAATTTCTGGTTTAATGGCAATGGTTCTTTTTTTAACATCCACTTCAATAGGACCTGTAGTTTTTCCTTGGGAGACGAGACAAAAAACACTTGAACGATTAATTACTTGTCCAATTTCTATCAAAACAATACTTATTGGAAATGTCTGGAGTTCATTGCTTTTTGGATGTATATTTGCTACCGTTCCTTTAATCCTTGGTATAGTCTTTCTAGAATTATGGAAAACTATTAATTTATTGATTTTGATACCTGGAATATTATTAGCAGCATTTTCATTTTCCTCGTTTAGTTTAATTCTTTCAGTACCTCCTACAGATACCCCTGCATCCACTATGATTCTAACTATACTAATTAAGTTTCCTTTAATTTTCATTAGTCCATTATTTATGTCTATTAAATTAAATCCCATTATCATAATCTCTCCTTTAACATATTTCTTGGATATTTTAAATACTGGGCTTGGAAAATCGAGCACTTTTGGATCCTTTGGCTTATTTATTGATTTTGGATTTCTTATAATATTTGGATTTGGATTTCTTATTTTGGCTTTCTTATTACACAACAAGACACTTCAAAAAAGATTTAAGGGTTGATTTTA
>JAEOSD010000090.1 GCA_016840545.1 Promethearchaeota archaeon | reverse complement strand
AATCACTATAATTTTCTACTGTTCGAATTGTATCTGCAATACTTTCTCCTTTCTTTATTGATGATACTTTTGCTGACGAAAATCCTATTACTCGCCCTCCTAATCTATGCATTGCAGATTCAAAACTTAAACGAGTTCGTGTAGAAGGTTCAAAAAATAAAGTAGCTAGAATCTTTCCTTTAAGTAGATCTGAGCTTTTGTCATTATGAATCATCACTCTGGCCTGATTTAATATATATTCAATATCTTCGCGATTAAAATCTCTAGCACTTATTATACCCTCATGAAATTTCTCTTTAAACATACAAATACCTTATAAGTTTTATTAAAATTATGAATGAAAAATATAAATTCTTTTTTATTAAAAAATACTCAATTCATTAAGAAATAAATCAGAACTAATAAAATTTAAAATTTATAAATAATTATTTATGTTATTCTAAACGATAAAGGTCAGAAGAGATGAAATATCCTCGAACTGTACAAAGGTATTGTAAAAGTTGTCGTCAACATACGAAACATAATGTATCAACGTATAAAAAGGGAAAAGAACGTATGTTAAATCAAGGAAGACGGAGATTAGAAAGGAAGAAAAAAGGATATGGTTCCTTTCCAAAAGAAATTTTCCATAAAAATGCAAAAATCAATAAAAAAACCACTCCATTGTTAGAATGTAGTGAGTGTGGGAAAAAACATTACGCGAAATCTTATCGTGTAAAAAGATTAGAATTACAAGAAGTATAAAAGGTGTTGTTAAATGCCAAGAAAAAGTAGACCAAAACAATTGATTCCACAACCAAAAAGCAGGTTTTTACGAGTTAAATGTTTAAATTGTGGTAATCAGCAAATAATTTTTGGATGTTCTGCCACAGATGTAGAATGTTTGGTTTGCGGAAAAATTTTATTACAATCTACAGGTGGTAAAGCCAGAATTCTTACTAAAATTCTAGAAGTTCTCTCTTAAAATTAAATTACATAATTATCCTTATTATTATTAATTTATTCGTGAAACCACTCTTTTACGAATTTTGATATATTGGTAAATAATATTTTTAGTCAAAAATAGGAAATAGATTGTTTATTTAATTTTCTCTCCAGGTATATTTACATTTAATACATTTAAAAAAAGACGTACTTGGCTCATCACCACTTCTCATTTGCCTTTGCCAAGCCTCAGCCTCCGTATGTCCACATTTAGGACAAATTTTACTTACTTTAGGGTGGATAGAAATTCTATCTTCTTCAGTAATAATTAATAAATTTTTTTCTAGGGCTTTCTTCTTTTTTGTAACCATTTGTTTAATATCACCCTTATTAGGTTCTACTTTCTTTTGATATCCGCATTTACAAATTAGATAAATTATACCGTCTTTATTATTCTTTCTTAAAAGACTTGAACAGTCAGGACAAAAATCTACCATTTTAATAATTTAGAGCTCTGATAGAATTATTTAAATTAGTTTATTATTTGCTTCTAAAAAAGTTTTTCTTTTTTAATAGCATAAACATAAATAACATCATATCTGGATAATTTTACGTATTTTTACATATTATAATAAATTGTGAAAGTTATAAGAAATGAAATTTGACGAATTTATAACCTTTTTAGGTACAGACAACTTAAAAAAAACCTCTGAGTTCTATCAAAATGGTTTAGGACTAGAATTATATAAAGATCAAGGTTTATGTAAGATTTTTCATATTACAAAAGAATCAAAAATAGGATTTTGTTCACACATCCCTGTTATTTTTAAAGAAAAAAGTCCAATTTTGACACTCGTCGTAAAAAATGTTGATGAGACCTACAATAGATTAATCAGTAAGGGAATAGAAATTCCTAATCCACCCAAAATAAATTCTAAATTTAATATATATCACTTCTTCTTTAAAGATCCTAATGGATATACTTTAGAGATACAGACATTTTTAGATTAGAGTCTTTTTAATCTCATAAATTTTTTGATAATAATCAAAATTGAGATTGGTCATATCTTGGATAATTTCTGCTTCTATTTCTTTTTCTCCATCGATATTTATATTTAAAAATCCGATTATATTTATTAAATCGTCTTTATTGAATGCAAAATCTTCATCTTTAAGGTTTACTTTTATTTCTCCTGTTTTATCATCTAAAATAATAAAATTATCACCTAGAATCTCCTTAACATAAGCAGTAACCTGGATACGAGAATCTTCAACAGTAATGTCTTTTATCATTCTTTGTTTTGCATATTGCTTTTCCATCATAAATCATTAAATTTTTTATTTAAATAGACTTAAAAATTGAAGGATATTATAAATATATGATTCAGAGATTAAAATTAGCTATTATTAAAGGTCTAATACTGAATTTTATAAGCATTGTGAAAAAAGAAATATTAATATCAAAGCATTATAAGTAATGAAATAAAAGAACGGATAAAAAATGTCATTTTCATTAAAATTGGAAGATAGTCGGATTTTAAGGGGAATAATTGAGACCCTTGCAAGTTTTATTGAGGAAAGCGAATTTAAAGTCTCTCCAAAAGAATTTGTAATCACTGCTTTCGACGATAGTATGGTAAGCTTATTGAAATTCAGTATGAAGAAAGAGGATTTTGATGCTTATAATTGTTCTAAAGAATTTAAAATAAGTTTAAACTTAGATGATCTGGATAAAATCCTAAAAAGAAGTGCTACAGACGATACTATTGAGGTTGAATTTCAAGAACGTGAACAAAAAATAAAAATTAAGATGAAGAAAAGAGATTCAAAACGAGTACGCACATTTAGTTTATCGCTTCTAGATACGGATAAGCAGGAAGTATCTATTGATAATTTGCAGAAAATTGAATATTTTGTAAATTGGGTCATGAGTCCACCAGATTTTACTCCAGATTTATTAGTAGAAGCTATAAAGGATGCAGAAATTTATTCTGACATATTAAATGTAAAAGCAGATGAAAAAAACGGATTAGTCTTTAATTCTACTGGACAAATTGGAGAAATGGAGTATAATATTGAATTAGATGATTTACCTGAGAAAAAAATAGAAGAAACTGAAATGGGTGCGTATTCAATAACTTTTCTAAAAAAGATTCTCAAACTTGCATCGATTACCGAGAAGGTAGAAATCTTTCTAAAAACGGATTATCCCTTAAAGATGATCTTTACACTATTAAATGGAGGTATACTTAATTATTTCCTGGCACCCCGTGTAGAGAAAGATGAATTTGAGGAAGAAGAAGATATGGAAGAGTTTGATGAATTTTAAGTATTATTAGTAAATTTACTTACTCATCATTTATTTATTAATCCATTCTAAGTTTTTACTAAGATTTAATTTATTTCTGGAGAAATGAGATAAATTGAGTGATAATTTTGATTTAGCTTCACATTATCCTTGGTTACCGTCATCTTTAATTAAATATTATAGCAATTTACCTGACGATCCAAAAGAGTTCATTTCTGAAATTTTTTCAAGCACTATTAGTGAAGAAATTTCTGAACGAACCTTTGAAATCTTTAAGGCTGCTTTTAATAATTTAGAAAATGTCGTGTATTATAAGCTTGACAAATTAAATGTTTACATGTATTTACTGATAAAGATCCTTTTGATTGTTTTAAATGATAAGCTCTTAACAAATAGAGTTGCTAACTTGTATTCAAAAATTAATTATTATGATTTGTTAGAGGAAAATGATTATAATATTTATCATATCTGTAATGAAGAATTAAATCTAAATGTTCAATATTTACCAGAAGGAGAGGTTTACGGAAATAAGTCTTACGAAAATAATCAACAACAAGTTATAACAAATTTCAAAATTTTTTTTATTGATTATTTAAATTTAGTGGCTAATTTAAGAGATGAATATAGAAAACTTATTAACAATCCTTTATCTAATGGATTTGTTTTCCTTAAAAAGAAGACATTGATACGCTTATTACAAGAATACGTTCGAAATAAGATTAAAGAAGTTGAGATTAAAGAAATAACCAAAAAAGATGATTTATTAAATATAAAAGGTTTTAGAGAACTTTTGGAAAAGATATCTGCTGCCTGGAAAAATAGGAAAGATGAAATTGAATATTACGAATTTGATGGAACTGAGGATGCTAGTTTTTATCCTCCTTGTATTCAAGAAATTAGATCTAAAGCAAAAGAAGGTCAAAATTTGATCCATACAGAAAGATTATTGATTTTATGGTTTTTACTTGCCTTAAATGTTCCTATAGAAGATATTGTTAAGTTTTTTTCTACTATGCCTGATTTTGATCAAGAAAAAACGACTTATCAAGTGAATTTTGCTAAAAGAAAGGGGTACAAAGTCTATCTATGTGAAACACTTAAATCACTTGATTTATGCAGAGCAAATAAAGATAAAGAAAAAATATGTACAGAAGGCTATTATTCAAAAACGCAAGAAGCGCAAAGGAAAATTAGTAGCCCATTACAATATGTTCATGTAAGACAACACCGTAATCGTAGAGAAAGTAAAAATAAAAGCAATATTAATAATTAAAAAATGTCCGATATTGATTATTTAAAGCGTTTATTTCAAGATTATTACAGGAAAAAAACTAACCAAATTCCACCAATAGATTCTTTAAATCAAAGAGAGTTTGGTTTTATTCCTTGGGATGATATAATTATAATGAATAGGCACATTTCTTTTGTTAATTATGAAGCCTTTAAGAATTATTTGTCTAAATTTAGCCCAAGACACATTTATTCAAGCGGAGCACTATATAATAATCCAGATCATACTGATATGAATAAAAAGGGATATCTAGGTTGTGATTTTTTAATTGATATTGATGTAGATCATTTTTATACTCCTTGTAAAAAAGATCATGATCTTTGGTATTGTAAGAAATGCGGAAAAAATGGAATAGGTATGGCGCCCAATAAATGCCCTAAATGTGAAAATTCTCAATTTAAAAGTTTATCTTGGATCTGTGAAAAATGTTTAAGTCTAGCTAAGAATGAAATTTTTAAACTAATTGAAGATTTTCTCCTTCCTGATTTTAAAATTAATAAGGAAGAACTAAAAGTAGTATTTTCAGGTCATAGAGGATATCACCTAAAAATTGAAAATGAAAAAATAAGGAATCTTTCTGGCGCAGAAAGAAGAGAGATTGTAGATTATTTAACTGGGGAAAATATCTCTTATGAGATTTTAGGATTAAACGATTTAAACTCAAATTTATACTTTCTTGAAGATAATTATGGTTGGACAAAAAAAATCATCAATAAGATTAAAAAGAATATACATGATTACCCTAATGACGTTCTGAAAGATATTTTAAGTGATTTTGGTCTAAATAGAGAGATTATTGAATATATCTTAAATGATAAAAATAATTTTCTAAAGAATTTATGGAAAATTAAAGGTTTAGGTGAAAAAACATGGGTGAATTTCTTAAAAAATATTACAAAAAACCTTGGCGCTAAAATAGATGTACCCGTAAGTATAGATATTCATAGACTTATTAGATATCCTGGATCATTACATGGTAGTACAGGATTTCGAGTTCAAGAATTAAGTCTTTCAGAATTGGAAACTTTTAAACCATTAAATGAAATAAATCAAGAGATAGATCCAATTGTATTTGCTGAAAAGAAAGATGTAAAAATAAAAATAGAAATTCTTGAAAATAAAGTACCATCCATAAAAATTAAAGGAAAGACTTATGGTCCTTATAATAAAGGAACAATTGAGATAATTCCTTTACATGTAGCTGTTTTTTTATTATGTAAAGGAGTAGCTAAAACCAGAAGTTTTATTGATGATTGAACTATTTATATTAGAAATATTGTAAAATTTTAATTTTCAATATAGATGTTTAATTAATAATAGAAAACTAATTTGATCTTAATGGATCTTAAGAAAGATTATAATACCCTATATCAACACTGGTTAAAAGAATTTGAACAAGCTGATTTAACTTCTTTAACTCAAGATGATTTTAATAAATATAAGAATATGTTAATGAGTATTAACACGTTTCAAGTTGATAAATCAGACAAGATAAAGCACCAGCTTAGCGAATCTTACAAAAAAAATATCGAATTTCTTTTTAATGATTTATTAAAAATTAGGGAGATAAAAATCATAAATGCCGCATTAGCAAACCAAGAAATAAATCTAGAACATGTGGTTGAGGCTGAGAAACTTCTTTATCAAAATTTAATAAGCACATTTAAAGGATATAAAAAAGTAAAGAATCTCTTACTTATTGGAGAGCAATATTCTCTGGACCGAGAAATAATGGTGAGGGAAGAACAAGCCATTTTAATTGAAGATTCTAAGTCGGAAAAAGCGGAAGAGATTGGTTTAAAAGGTGAGGTGCAACCTCTAGGTGTAAAATATGAAGAAGAAATAGACTATAACTATACTCTTATTAGATTTCTTAAAAAAACACCGCCATTAGTAGGTATAGATCTTTTAAATTATGGTCCTTTTGAGGAAAATGATATTGCAAATTTACCTTATAAAAACGCATTAATCCTTATTAATGAAAAATTTGCTGAACAATTAGAAGTTCATTAATTTTATTTTAATCGTTTCTTGAATTCTTCTTTAAAATACTCAATGCGATATTTTGCATATTTATCTATTGGAGAAAACTTAGGGGGGTGTGGATTTATTAATTTTCCTCCACAATATTTGCATTTGGATTCCGGATTCTGCAAACCATATTTATTGCATTCTTTGCATTTTTGAAGATATTTCGTCATAATAATTAATTCAGTTAATAATTAATTCAGTTAATCTCTAAAAAATTCAAAGGATGTATTGGTATTCTTTGCGGCATCTTCTAAAATTTCAATAGCATCTGATAATATATTTTCAGCATCTAAATAATCTTTAGAAATAATTTCTAATCTATAAAAGGGAGCACCTGTATATGATAGATTTAACTTTCTAGTTTCTTTTGGATTCTCTATAACATTTTTCACTTCTAATAATGTACTTTTGATCTTGTCAATACCATCTCCATCAGTATTCATCAGTTTTATTTTACCAATAATGTTTACCGTTGAGATTTCAACATTTTCATCGACGATTTTTAAAAACGCATTTTTTGTGCTTTCAGGTACATCTGGTAAATCTTTCATTAAATCTTCTCCATTTTCCTTTAGTGCCTCAACAGCTTCCTGGAAATCATAATACTGGTCTAATACTGGCCAACCGATTTTTTCATAAGCTTCATCCAAATTAAGATTTACACCATCAAGTTCAGTTAAAATTTGTAAGAGATTATCGAATTTTACTTTATATTTAAATTCCTTTTTCTTTTTTGCACGTTGAGCAGAATTTACTCTCCTTAATGAGCAATCTATATGCCCTTTAGAAGGATCTACTCGTAAAACTCTTACTACAACAATTTGACCAACTCTAACAAACTTTCTGATGTTCTTGATCCATCTACTTGATATTTCGCTTATATGTATCATTCCCCTTGCATTCTCTTCTGAAGGGAGTCCTCCATATTCTAATAAATCTAAGTAGACATATTGCTGCTCTATAAGTTTAACTCTTCCATTTACAAATTCCCCTTCTTTTGGAAATGGTGTTTTACTTCTTACCATGATAATTCTGAGATTCTTTTTTTTAATTTTGTTATTACTATTAACAATCCATATTTTTTTATTTTAATTATCTTTTCATCTTAAATTTTATTTTATCTCCTTTTTTTATACAATTATAATATATTTTTTAAGAAGGGAACAAATATACCAAACTGGGTTATTCATAATAAATGGACCGATAAGGCGGGAATAGATCGCTTAATTGCTAATTTTGTGGATAAAAATATAGATTATGGTACTGAATGGGCTTTTAATGATAAATTTCGAGACTTAATTAATGAAGATGATAATGTAATCTTAAGACAATTAAAATTCTTTCACTACAAGGATTTAGAAAAACGATATAGTAAAGAAAATTTATACGTTAAAGCTTTTTATTTACATCATTTATTAGATTTTTTTATGGAAACACGTGTAAATATTTACAATATCGAATATGTATTTCAAAAATTCTTAGAGAAAAAAGTAGTAACAGAATTCATAGATAAAAAGGGAAAAAAAATTAATTTCCAAAAAGAAATTAAAGAAATTTTTCAATTATTAGCAGAAAATAAAGAAGAATTATATATAGATCTTAAAGGGAACTCTGGAAAGTAATCACATAAAAACGATAATGATTACACTCCAATTCAAAAGTTAAACCACAGTGATTTTACTAGAATTTTCACTTGAAATTATAGTAAAAAATATATATTGGATATCATTAAAGTAGTTATCATTTAATCTAAAATCGTTAATATTAATAATTAATTTATAATATAAATATTAAAAAAATTGACAAAGTTGATAGAAAAATGCCCACAGATAAACAACATTTAAATCTTGTAATTATTGGCCATATAGACCATGGTAAATCGACAATGATGGGTGCTCTATTAATAGAGACAGGTGCGGTGACTGATAGAGAAGCTCGTGAGCTAGAAAAATTAGCTAAGGAATATGATAGAGATTCTTGGTCATATGCTTTCGTATTTGACAAGTTAAAAGAAGAGCGTCAACGAGGTATTACAATTGATTTAGCATTTAGAAAATTTGAAACTCCCAATAAATACTTCACCATAATTGATGCTCCTGGTCACGCTGACTTTGTTAAAAATATGATTACAGGAGCCTCTCAAGCAGATGCTGCTATTTTAGTTGTTTCTGGTAAAAAAGGTGAAATGGAAGTTGGTATTGCTGCTAATGGTCAAACTCGAGAACATGCATATTTAGCTCAAACTCTGGGAGTAAAGCAAGTGGTTGTGGCTATCAATAAAGCAGATAATTATGATTATAGTGAAGACCGTTATACTGAATGTAAAGAAGCTATCTCTGATCTCTTAAAAATGATTGGATTCCCAGTTAAAAAGATTCCATTTGTCCCTGTTTCTGGGTTAATGATGGAGAATTTATCAAAAAAAAGCGATAAAATGCCTTGGTATGACGGTCCTACTCTTATCGAAGCAATTGATAAGTTTGAAATCCCTCCAAAACCAACTGATAAACCTTTACGACTTCCGATACAAGATGCTTATAGAATTAAAGGAACTGGGGTTGTCCCAGTAGGTAGAGTCGAAACTGGTGTATTAAAGAAAGGAGACAAAATTATAATTATGCCAACAGAGTTTAAAGGAGAAATCCGCTCAATAGAAATGCATCACGAGGAAATTCCTCAAGCTGTGCCTGGAGATAACGTTGGATTCAGTATCAGAGGACTTGAAATAAAGGATGTTGGAAGAGGTGACTGTTTAGGCCATCCTAATGATCCTCCAACGGTCATTACTCCAAAGGGCAATTGGACAGGGCAAATCATTGTTATTTGGCATCCAACTGCCATCGCTCAAGGCTATACTCCAGTAATTCATGCTCATACGGCTCAAGTCGCAGCAAAATTCATGGAACTAAATAAGAAATTAGATCAAAAAACGGGAGCTGTTATCGAAGATTCCCCCAAGTTTCTTAAAAGAAATGAATCAGCAATCATCAAATTGCAGCCAATCAAAAAGATGTGTTTAGAAAAATATGAGAAATTTGCTGAGATGGGGCGATTTGCTGTTCGGGATATGGGTCGCACTGTAGCTGTCGGAATCGTTAAAGATTTAGACACAGGAGCCTAAAGATATAATTTATTATGTTTTTTTCTTAAATTTTTAATTATATAATCTTATTTTTTAAATCACTACTTTTAATCTTCACATTTAAATTTTATTCCTCAAATTCAATAGGATATGCATAAAATAATCCATTTGGATTGTAAGGAACATTTATTAATCGCTTATTATGGATATACTGTAGAGGATTATGATATAGATAGATTAGAGGAAAAAATTCTTCATTGATATACCGTTGAATTTCTGAATAAAGTACTGCTCTTGCTGTATCATTAAATTCTTGCGAAGCTTGTTCTATTTTCTGTTCAATCCAAGGATCGGTAATTGGATTAAGTTCTTGAGGGAAAAATCCATCAGACGAAAAGAAAGAATGAAGGATTTCATACGCATCAGGATATTCTGGAAGCCATCCCATAATTACGAAATTTTGTCTTTCAAACCATACATCGCGATTAATCCATATAGGATGATAAAGTCCCCCAGTAAACCAGTATTCATAATAAGATAACCCTCCTTCTGTAAGATTAATTCCAATTAAATCTAAACTATCTTTTAATACTCTATATATATTTTGTTCAATATCTGATCTATAAATATATGAAAAATTCCAAGAACCAAATTCTGAAGCGCACCATTGGATATCAGTCCAAGATATATTTCCAAAACCCATATTAACCATAATCTCTCTAGCATATGTTAAGTTATAATCTATGGGTTTAATAGTTGGATCATACCCGAAAATGTTGGGGGCTAAAATACCATTTAATCTTGAAGAAACACTAATATTTAAAGAATTAATAATACGAGAATAATTAATAGCAAATGTAATTGCTTTTATCCACGTAGTGTTTATACTTTGATTAAGAATTCTAATATATTTAAAAGTCCAGCTAGGAAGATCATCAAAAAGAATAATATTTTCATTTTCTTCAAATTCATCATAGTAAGAGTAAAGACCACCTATTATAATATCAACTGCACCACTTAATACAGCTACATTTCTATCCTCATCATCCTCAATTTTAATAAATATCAGGTTATCAATTTTAGATTTCCCTAGATGATATCCATTATAGGCATTGAATCTTATTGTGTATGTTTCAAAATCTTGTAACACAAAGGGACCAGTTCCAATGCAATTACCAGGACCAGCCGTAGATGGTATAATGTAATCATCGGAAGGAGTTGAGTGAGGAGATAAAATACAGGAACCTGGAAATGCTAAAAGGTACCGAAATGGTCCAAAAGGTCTATTAAGTATGAATTTAATTGTATAAGTATCAATTATTTCGGTATTATTAATAATAGGAGTGCCATCAGGCCATTTATACAGTAAATCCATAATTGTTGGAATATGATAATAACAGGAGTCAGGCAAAGTACCAGATACATTCATCAAATAGGCTAATCTATCAAAACTAAACTTAACAGCTTCAGCATTAAATGCTGTACCATCATGGAATTTAACTCCTCGTTTAAGTGGTATCGTTAATTCTTTTCCATCAGATGAATAAGTTCCTAAAGAGGTAGCTAATCGGGGGACAAGACTAAATTGAGGATCAAATAAATCAATTGCAAATAGACCTTCCCATATTTGCGCGGCAAATTCAAAAGAGGCTGACTCCCATGCCCATTGAGGATCAACATCCTCAGCAAGATACATACTTGCGTATTTTACTTCCATAGGTTCACCATAACTAAATGAGAGTGGTCTATTCAGGGCAAAATAAATATTTCCTATTCCCGATACAATCAGAAAAGTGGTTAAAACTGAGATTATTATATCTTTTCTATCCATATCAAGTAAAATTATTTAATTATGAGTTTTTCTAAAAGGATTTATTGATCTGTATTTCTACAACATGAAGAGAAGAAAAGAAAATTTAAAAAGATAACGACAAATAATATGTTAAATTGGCAAATTAATGCGCTACATTTTCAATTGAGCCTAATAAATATTAAAACTAACATGTCATGTCAATATTATTTTAATTTTTGAAGTGTTGTTAATCCTTTCTATTTATAGCAAATATGAAGTAGAAGGGGTTGCTAAGGATTTTTACAACAAAATCGAAGATTTGCCTGGTTGGTGAAGGAGGTGTAGGAAAAACATCTTTGTTATCATTACTACAAGGCAAAAAAGTTCCACGAAAAAGAGTTCCAACAGTGGGATTGGAAGTTGAGGATTCTGTTTTAAATGGAAAAAAGGTTAGTATATGGGATTTAGGGGGTCAAGAACGATTTAAATTTATGTGGAAGGATTTTTTAAGAGGCGCAGGCTTAGCAGTATTAGTTTGTGATTCCACAGAGAAGGGGGTTGAAAAAACAAAAGAAATATATGATCGATTTGAACGCAGTTTAGGTACTAAAATCATCGCAATAGCAAATAAGCAAGATTTACCAGGAGCTATGAGCGCAAAAGATATACAAAAAAGGTTAGGTGGATTGAAAACGTATGGAATGACAGCTATTCGTCCTGAATTACATAAAAGAATGAAAGAAATATTAGAATACGAAGTTGCTACATTTTAAAACGCCTTACCAATGATATGAGCAATTCTCACAGGCTCGGGGAGTTTTGAATCAATACATAACTTTTGCATTAAATCATCAACCTCCTCAAAATCTACTCCTTTTAAATGAAAATATATTTTAGAAGAACCTCCAGCAGTTTTGATATTTGTCTCATATAAATCTCCCGCATTTATGATATATTGGAGTTTGTTTTTGTAAGTGTTCGGAAATTTCTTAATTAAAGCCTTTTTAACGGAATCAAGGTCAACTTCTCTTTCTGTTACTGAAATTATAGGTTTTTTTAATCTATTATAAATCTCATCTAAATCTATAATGTTAAAGCCTCCAAACGTTATGGTATCGGTTAGGATATATTGGATGTGTTTTTGGTTTTGCTTAGCAAGCTCTATCAAAACTTCTGTGGCATCAGCTCCATCAATAGAAATAAGTCTTTTTACTACACTGACAAGCCTTGTGCCTTGACAAACAGCACCTATTAATTGAGTTGTTTTTATTTTTGATTTCAACTCAAATCTAGCATCATCAAATCCTATTGTAATAGGAAAATCTTTCATATTTTAGATTTTGGAAGATATTTTTTAATATAATCTAATAGTTTTGTAAATGCTATAGTTGCATTCTTTGTTTCCTCAGTTCTTGATTGAAGATCACTAGAAAGATTCTCACTAATTATATTAATCATCGATTCAAGATTTACTTTTCCGGTTAACCAAACATATGCAACTAATGCCTCAACTGTATCTGCTAAATCATGAGCATCCGCTCTCGTTTTCGCATATATTTTCAAGTTTGCCTTTCTTAAAGCATCTGCTAAAATATTTTTATTA
>JAEOSD010000089.1 GCA_016840545.1 Promethearchaeota archaeon | reverse complement strand
GTAAAAATGACTGAAATATTCCCTGGTTTCCCCATGTTTTACTTCTTGATGCTTGTGATTGGAGTTGTGGCTGTTGTAGGCAGCCTAGTTGCATATCGCGCTATTCAGAAGGCAAGGATTCCAACTTTTGTGAAACGAGCTAGAGAAATGAGAAGTGATATAAAAAGTAAGAAAACTGTTTCTGAATCTCTTTTATATCCCTCCAAAGAAGAATATATAGTGAAAAAGGTAGGAGATAAATGGGAAATGTTAGGATTATCGTTAGGAGATATTTTAGGTGTTGAAAGAAAGAAGGGTAAACAACTCCCTGAGCCAAGTGAATTTGAAGGAGGTGGATTATAAATGCCAGTAGGTTTAGTTGTTATGAAATGGGATGAAAGAGTAGGTACAGAAATCTTAGCCAAATATCCAGAAGAAATTAATATTTCAGATAAAACTTTGATGCAAGTATATAGTACACATGAATATAGCGGAGAATCGGGTATGATTAGTTTAATGGTAGGATCCCTTAATATCGCTTCATATTATACCGGTCCTGATAAGGGATATTATATACTTCTATTATTAAATTTAGATGATGATCCTGATGCTTATGAAAGTGGATTAGTGGATGTTTCCAGAATAATCTTACAGAATCTTGACGAGGATGCTTATCTTCGATTAATTCCTTCACTATTTCAAAGGTTATCCGTTTATCCTACATTAAACGATGAGCAGCGCTTAGCAATTACTTATCAAGATGAAATAAAGAGAATGATCATTAATCGCTTAAGAGAAGAAGGTGTAGTATCTAAATCAGAACTCATGGTTTGGCTTAAAGACAAGTATAAACAAGGCTTCGTTGATTTAGAGGGAGTTTTAATTGAATTGATAAAACGTGACATTATAAAAGAAGCATCTGTAAAAGGAATGCCTTCAGAACTTATTTTCCTTACAAATGATATTATAATGATGAGAATACCTCCTATACAACTTTTAAAAGATCCTGCTGATAGAGGATTGCCAGCTCAGTTAGCAGAAGATTATCGTACCGAATCTAAGAGATTTTTTCAAAACTATCGTCCTTCGGAACAAGACAATCTTACTATAATTGATGTTATAATTAATCCTCAAGTATATGAAACTCTCCGTTTATTAAGAACCGCAATAGTTACTCGAAATGATCTTGAAAAACTTAAAAAGAAAGGTGTAGATGACGTTGATGAGGTATTAAAGATGCTTTGGGAAAGTAAAATGATTCAAGTGTTTCAAGATGAACGGAATAATGAGTATCATGCCCTACTTTCTGACTTTTATGTTGATCTTATCTTTCCTAAATATTTACTAAATGTTATCAAAGAAGAGTATGAGAAAAAGTCAAAAGCTAGCCAAGTATTAATTGAATATTTAAGTGTACTAGAGAATTCTTACTTAGACCTAAAATCTACAGCAAAATCAAAAGATTAACTTAATTTTATTTATTTTTTTTCTTTCTACTTTTAAAATCTAAATACGTAACTTATTAACTATAAAAGTTTTTTATTTAGGTTTTTCATAAATATATTATTTTTCCATGGATTATTTCATTTACTATATTAAAAATTTAAAATTGTGATAAATTTGGATGAAAAAATTCCCTCTGGATTTGATGATTTCGATTTAGAAAATCTTTCCAAACCTAATGCTCTTCCAGAAGATATTGATTATGAGAACCATATCGTTGCTACTTATAGTGCAATGCTTCATAGAAAAATGGATGCGTTTTATATGATGCAAGCTGTTTGTATTGAACAATCAACAGGCACTTTTGTTCCTGTTCCCGCTGAAACTCCCGAACAACGAAGAAAACATGTAGCAAAAGTAATTGGATGGTGGAGAATTCCAGATTTTGAATATGAAGGTGTAGAAGATTTTTTTGGTAACCCTAAAATGCATCAATATGTTGTACAAATAGCATTTCCTTTAAATTTTAAGCCCCAATTTCCTATGCTCTTTACGACCATATATGGAAATATTTCAATGGGAGGTCCATTAAAGATGATTGATGTTCGATTTCCCAGAGCATTTTTAAAGGAATTTAAGGGACCTAAGTTTGGAGATGTGGGAATTAGGAAGATTTTAGGGGTCAAAGATCGCCCACTACTAAATAATATGATTAAGCCTTGTGTGTATTCTGATCCAAAAATTGGTGCTGAACTCGCCTATCAAGCGGCTGTAGGTGGCTGTGATATTATAAAAGATGATGAATTAATCGCAGATGTTGGATTTAATCCCATCACTGAAAGAGTACCTGCCTTTATGGAAGCTTTAGATAGAGCAGACTCCGAAAAAAATGAAAAAACTCTATATACAGTTAATATAACTGACAGAGTCGATAGAATGTTTGAGTTAGCAGATATTGTACAAGAACTTGGAGCAAATGCCTTAATGGTTAATCATGTTTCAACGGGATATTCTGCCATGAGGAAATTAGCTGAAGATCCTTCTGTTAAGGTCCCTATTTTAGGACATATGGATCTTGCAGGAGCTTTCTACCAGGACCCTCTCAGTGGTATTTCAAGTCCCTTAATCCTTGGTAAATTTGGAAGATTAGCCGGGTGTGATACAATAGTACATCCAGCACCATATGGTAAAGCACCTACAATGGCAGATAGGTTCAAGGAAACTGCTCGACAAATGGTTATGCCAATGCGTAATGCTCCACATATTAAAAGAACCCTACCAATGCCATCTGGTGGCATTACTCCTAGTTTGGTCGAAAAATGTGTTCAAGATTTAGGGACAAATATTATGATTGGTAGTGGTGGTGGAATTCATGCACACCCAAATGGTCCTATTGCAGGGGCAAAAGCATTTAGACAAGCTATTGATGCTGTAATGAATGGGATTTCTGTAAAAGATTATGGTAAAGAACATAAAGAATTAGGTATTGCGTTAGGTTTGTTTGGTGTTGGCAAAAAGACTGAATTTACGTCAGTATAATGTGAAATTCAAATAGTAAATTTATTTTTTATTTTCTTCTTTTTTTAATTCATTCAAATCTCTCAACCAGATATCTTTTTAAAACCACTTTTATTTCAGGTTTAAAGTCAGTTGGTTTTATATAATTGACAATTTTATTACCGCAAAGATCTAGAAATTCTAGATTAGGAAAACTTTGAAGAAAACTGAGATTTTTCAAATCGTTAAGTTTATTATTTGATATCATTAAATGAGTCAACGATTTAAGATCTTTTAATTCTTTTATATCTTCAATTTGATTATTTGAGAGATCCAATTTCTTTAGGTTTCTCAAAAGATTTAATCCTTCTATTTCAGATATATTAGAAATATTATTTTTCCATCCCCAAGGTGTTCCCTTAACCTCGTATTCTAAATAATCTGATAAATCTAATTCTTCTACTAGTAAACTTTTTGGATTTATTTCAAAATATACATTAGGAAGCTTCTCTGATAAATGTTTTACTGTTAAAAAATTAATAATTATTTCTGAGATATGACTATAGGAAAAACTTTCTAGATTATTCGTTTTAAGTATCTTCTTTATTCCTTTTTGATACTTTTTATTCTCATATCTCCTCTCAATATTAAGGTATTTGGTTTTTCTTATTTTTTTTAACTCTTCTATCAAAATTTTTTTAGATTCAGTATCTTCAACTTTAGCTAAAGTTTTTAATAAAGCAACTAAACATTTATAAGAGGTTTCATGTTTAACTGCCCATTTTATGGGTGGTAAGACTCTCTCTTGATAATTGATGAAGAGGTAATTAAGAGCAGAATTTCTTAACTCAGGATTTGTATCAGAAACGAATAAATTTTCAATAATTTTAAAGATTTTTTCATCCTTAGCTCTAATCCTATCTAATACTTCAATAGACTCTAATCTCAATTGATCCTCATCAGAATTTTCAATAATTGATAATAACAAATCAATTGAAGATTTTTTATCTAAATCGTTATTATTTAGCTTCTCATAGATTTTTTGAGGTGTAAGATTCATATTTTAAATATTTGAAGTATAAATCGTATTAGTTTCAAATACTAAAAGATTTTAAAAAATAAAAGAGTTAAGATAATCGTGTTTCAATAATAGCTTTATTTTCAAATTCAATCGTTAGCTCCCAAATATTCTCCGTTTTGTTAATAATATGAAAATTAGAATTGCAATCAATAATTTGCTTTCCAGAGGGGAGTTTTAAATAGAGGTTTCCTTTTCTTTCTCCAATTAATTCAATTTCAATTAAAAGTATCTTCTCTTTATCATTAAAGTCATATTTTTTGATTTCATGGCATCCTTGGGAGATATGGAAAGAAGTAGAAAGTAAAATTGGATTAAAAAGGAGTTCATTGTCAATAGGAATAATAGATAAGAATTTACAAGAATGAGGAGATATGTTAATGAATTCAATTTCTTGATTTCCTTTATATTTACCTAAGAGAGTTCTGTCCCAAAATTCAAAAATCCAAAATTCTTTTTGATTAGGTGTATTTTTTAATATTATATCATTAATTTTTAACTTTCTATTAACGAGATTGTCATCCCAATTTATTATTGCTACTAAAAATCGTTTTCCGATAGGTTCATCTGTTTCTAACATATAAATTGTTGGTAATTTTGAGATAAATGCATCAACCACTACTGGATAGTAGTTTTCTGGATTATATGAAGGAATAAGTAATTTAGCATCGTTTATTTCTTCATCTGATAATTTTGTCATATCATCGGATATTAGAATTTGACCTCCAGACAAACCCATTATTGTTAGTTGTAATTTTATTTCTTCTAATGTTAATTCTGTATCGGTTCTTCTTATCATCAAACAATCAGGGTCATTTATCCAAAAATTCCTGTGCATAAATGATCTGTAGATAATATTTAGTAATGAAACTTTTAATGAGGGTGTATGAATCCCGGATTCTATAAGTTGCATATTTGTCTCTTCCCATCTTGGATCAGTATCCTCTCCAATACGCATCGCATCAACTAAGCCAACACATGGTCCTAAGGGTGCACCACATCCTAGTAAAAAACTATGGTCCGTAATTGCATCTCTTATTGTTTTAACTCCATTATATAAAATTTGCGCCCTTGTAAAATTTTGATTTGAAAAATCACCCTCAATAGGAACTGCAGCATGTAAGAAATCTATTTTAAAGAACTCAATTGTATAATTATCAGAATTTTGGTTTAATTCATTAGTATACAACAGACTTCTATAAAAATTATTTAAATAATCTAAAACTTCTTTATTTGAGAGATCTAGCCCATATAAGTGGACATTCCAACTAAGACCATAATGTACTTTCAGCATTTTTTTTGAAATTTTATCTTTTAAAAACCAATCACGATGTTGTTTGAATAAGTTAGCTCTTCTTTCAGCAAAAAATGGTGCTGTCCAAATTCCACTTTTAAATCCAGATTCGTTAATCCTGTTAAATAAATATGGTAAGCCATTTGGAAATTTTGAATTAACATCATTGAAATCACCTATATAAGTAAAGTATCCATCATCCAATTGGAAGAAATCAATAGGAATCATATCCTTATTGTTTTTGAAGAATTCTAAGTTCTTGATTATGTTTGCTTCTGATACATCTGTAAAATAATAATACCAGCTACACCATCCTATTGGAATTGTTTCATTTTGATTAGCATTAATAGTTTTCTTAATTATTTTTGCATAATCAATTAAACCATAATAACCAAGATTATCACTCTTAAAAGAAATAAATAATTCCTCTGAAAAATTAATGGATGTGCTCCTAAAATGAACACCATCCATACACCCAAAAGCTGTAAGTAATTTAATTTCAATACTTTTATCATAATCCAATATAATTCTTGAAAATTGATCTTTTAGAGTAACAAAACCCAAGATTAAAGAGCTTTTTGATTCTATATCAGTTATAGCTGTACAATATTCACTATAAAACCTACCTTTAATTTCATAATCCTGAATATCAAATACGCGTTTATAAATCTCAGATTTAGGGCCTTCATGATCTTTCTCATTACCAAATAAAGTTGCACACAGACTCCAACTTTGCCAACCGTGTTTAAACCAACAGATTTTGTTTAATTTTGTTGCATTGGTGGTTCCAGATAACCATAAATTGCTATCTTTAATAGTCAACGGGGATATACTGTGAACTCTTTCTTGAGATTTTTCATTATTGATAATATCAGTAATTTTTATCAAAATGAAATTTTGATTTGGATAGATTTTAAATTGTATATTAAATTGGATTTTTAAATCTTTAGTCTTATTAGGAGTCAGAATTATCTTATTTCCATTTCCAATTTGATCACTAATCTCCTCAACTCTAGAGTTAAACATAATACCTTTAGAAAGATATTCTCTAATAGAATTTTCACTTAAAAAATTTATAGCACAATAAACATTTTTCAAAAAATATTTTTTACCATTTTCTTCATTATGGATAATTTCATAGGTTCCAGTATCCTTTCCATTCTTATAAAAGGTTAGTGAAATAACACCGTTGGTTGCTTTAATAAAATTATCATTATCGTTAATTAAAATTGACATAAATTTTCTCTCTAATACTAATCTAGATTAAGTTAACATATATTATCTGAATTATATAAACTTCCTTCCTGGAAAGTGATTAATTACATCTTTTACAGAAGCTTTTAATTTATTAAAAGGCCGTAGATTACCAACAAAGGGTGCATCTATTCCATGATATAAATAGGGCTCAACTTTCTTCTCAACTAACTCAATCTTTTTTAAATTTCCCTCAGATAAAAATGAGAGAAAATAGTCATGTTGATACTTTTTAAACGTTAAAAATCGGTATTTTTGAAAACCTAACTTCACAGCTATCCATCTCGGGTAAGAGCCAGTATTGCCTAACGTATTAGCTGCGATAGCTTCAATCTTAGCTGTTAATAAAGATTCCTTCATTTCAATTTCTTCAGCTGGATTATCATATTCACCAGGTACATCCACATTTAGATTTCCTTGTTCATCTAAAAGGAGTGAGATTACACCTATCGACATAGAAGATAATCCTAAATAATCAACTCGAATCCAATCTTCTACATAAGGGATCTCTTGATCTGTAAATACTTCTTGTAAACTTAGGTATTCGTTTAACATGAATTTAATAAGCCCCTTGAATTTATGGTCAATGTTCCGTTTTTCAAGTTTTGGTAAATTATCCACATCCTTACCACGGACTAACTCAGAATAATATTTTGCCATTTGCTCAAGAATCCATTTGCCTTTTTTGTCAGGAAAGATTCCATATACAATATAGATAATATTATCCTTCACATAGAATTGACATTTTTCTTCAACTTTTTTATCAGTAGTAAGGAGCATCTTATCTAATTCTCCACCAAGAATACTTGTTGCTATGTAATCCAAGTTATTAGTCAATTCTAAAAGATATTTATATCGATAATTATTATTAAATAAAGGGGTTCTTTCTACAGAGGTAATACCTAAAAATTTAATATATTCCTCTTCATCTTTTAAAGGAATTATCTCATCTTCAACCGAAAATGAATCTGCTTTTGTTTTAACTTTAATTTTTCCTTCAAATTTTGAACTAAGAGTTGAAGTTTTAGTCTCAAACTCTTTGGGTTCCAGCTTTCCTTCTGTTTCTGAATTATTTACATATTGATATAATTCAGGAAGAAATTTCCTACATCTAGGGCAGAGTTGATCCTTAGGATAAGGCTTTACAATAATATATTCACAGTATTGACATTGTATTTCATCTGCTTTAGATGGAAATATTGATTTAGGGATTTTTAATCAACTCTGCTTAAAGTAGTAGATTAGTGATAAAAATACTATTTTGATAATAAATATTTTGATCAGTCAAAATATATAATTTTCTCTTGATTGAGATTATAAGTATTTGTTTGCAATTCCATTGAAAGCAGTGAGAAATTTATCATTCTGTTCTTCTGTCCCTATTGTTAACCTAAAATAATTATATAATCCCGGTTGACTAAAGTGGCGTACTAAGATTTTCATGTCCTTCAAATCCCAAAAAAATTTAAGGGTAGTTGATTTATCATCAAATTTTATAAATATAAAATTAGCATCTGAAGGAACTACACTTATACCATTAAATTTATTCAGTTCTTCAGTCAATCTCTTTCTTTCTGAAATAATTTCTTTGTTTTGCTCAAAAATTTTCCTTCTATATTTTATACATAACAATGCTGTGATTTGTGCGAGATAACTTGTATTGTATGGTAATTTGACTCTATTCATCTCTTTTATTATTATTGGGTCAGCTAAGGCATAACCAATTCTCATTGAGGCAATGGAAAATGTTTTGGAGAAGGTTCTACATACTATTAAATTTTTTATGGTTTTTAATAATGATAAACAGGTATAATCCGAGAAATCAGCATAAGCCTCGTCTACAACTACTATTCCAGAAAAATGTTCACATAATTTCAAAATGGTTGAATTTTGAAATGATTTACCATTAGGATTATTTGGTGAATTAATAAACATTAATTTTCCTTTTACATTAAAAGCAGATTCTGGTACGGTAAAATCATCATTTAATTTTATTTCATTTATTTTGGTATCATAAAGATTAGCTAATACTTTATAAAATCCATAAGTGGGATAAAATACAACAATTTCATCTCCAGGATTTATAAAAACCTTAAATATAATATCAAAAATCTCATCTGAACCATTACCAATGAAAATGCTATTTCTATTTGTAAGAGTATCTTTATCTCTTAAAAGTTGGTTAAGAACAGCTTTTCTTACTTCAAGTGCTAGAGAATCAGGATACTTTCTTAGCACTTCACCATTTCCAATAGAATCTTTTATATCTTCCACAATTTCAGGAACAGGAGGGTATGGATTTTCGTTAGTATTTAATAAAATCCATCCATCTTCATCGGGTTGTTCTCCTGGTTCGTAAGGGCTATATTTCTTAAGACTATTTTTAAATAAATCTGTTATATCCATAATTTATAACCTAGTTCGATTATATAAATATCTGAATAATGCTTTAATCAAGTAATTTAATAAATATGTTATTTCTTTATATATTTTAATTTTTTTCTTTTAATCTTTCTTCAATAGATTTTTTATGTGCTTGAAAACCTTCAAATTGAGCAATTCTAATTGCTGATTTACATAAGATTTTCAATCCCTCTTTAGTAGATCTTAATAGATCAATAATATTTAAAAAGTGATAAATGATCGACCCAGAATAGCTTTTTGCATTTCAACAAGTAGGAAGGATATGATTAGTCCCCGCAGAATATCATTAGATATTAATTAATATGATAATTGTGTTTACTATCTTAAAACAATAAATCATTTTTGAAAACTCAATTTTTAAATTTCCTAAAAATATTAAACTTATAATACTATTGTTAGCATAATTATAATCATTTTATGTGGAGTTAAAAATGGATTTCGCACTAATGTTTGAAGTGCTAGAAGGTGGCGTAAGTGAACCTATTAAATGGAATATCGATAATCTTTCACCAGATAAAAATATAATAATTCTTGATGAAGGATCCTCTTCTTTGTATTTATGGTATGGATCAAGACAGGGATTGGTAGCTAGAAGAACTGCTCTTAGACAGGCTGAATCTTTAAAAGGTCATGGATATGTAGCAGGAAAGAGTATAATTGGTAGAGACATAAAACTTTTAAAAGAAATAGATCAAAGGAAGATTGGAAGAGACCCTGAAACTACAGAATTAAATGAGGAACTTCAAAATATATTAAATAGAGAATTTAAGGATTTGGATAATTTTATCATCACTTTCGATACTGAAGGAGCTAAGCAAGTTCCTATTAAAGCTGTTTCAAAACCAGAACCCAAACCTACCCCAGTAAAACCTAAACTCGCACCAGTTTCAGAAGTTAAAGTTGAACCTGCTCCGGTTATTAAGCAGGAAGCACCAGTTGTAGCCCCACCTGCTATAAGACATGCTTCTGAATATAATGCTAAACCAGAAGTATCTGTAAAAACAGAAACAGCACCTAAAGTAGATATTGCATTAGAAAAGAAACTAGATCTTGACGTTCAAGCAAAAATAGGATTTGTTTTGATAGCTATAACTGAATTCTTTAACGATATCTGGGTATCTAAAAAGGATGATGGTAATTATTCAGTAGAACACATGGATGGGAAAGTATGTGAATTTTCAATATCCGAAGGGAAAATAAAATTCACCTCAGACTCATTTTCTGGAATCTCTACTAATATTAAAACTGAAATTCAAAAGAAGTTTGTTGAGCTTTCAAAATTATTATAACCTTTTTTTTCTAAATTTTTTTAATATTGTTATTTAAATTTATAGTGATATTTATTTAATTATAATAGAGTAATTATTCTTAATTTCTAATCGAAAAATACCCATAGAGAATCTTATGCAATTCAAAAAGTTAGCAGATTTATTTTCTAAGTTAGAGAGCACATCAAAAAGACTTGAAATGATTGATATTCTATCAAATTTTTTTCTAGATATTAAAACTACAAACGATTTTTCTGATTTAGATAAAATCATCTACTTACTGCAAGGCCAACTTGTTTCCAATATTAAACAATTTCCCAAATTAGGACTTGCTGAAAAGATGATAATTGAGGCTTTATCGCTCCATTCAGGTATTAATGGAAAAGAAATAAAAAATATTTTATTAAAAGAAGGAGATATAGGTGCTACAGCAGAACTAATTCTTTCCAAGAAGAAAAAACAAAAATCTTTATTTGATTTTGATAAGGATATGGAAGCATCAGAATCATCTTTAGAGATATCCGAATTATATTCTACGTTACAAAAAATAGCTACAACTGAAGGTTCTGGTTCCCAAGATATCAAATTAGGAATTCTACGTAGTTTGATGAGAAAATGTTCTCCTATTGAAACAAAATATCTATTAAGAATAATAACATCGACCTTAAGAGTGGGGGTATCAACTTTAACAATCATTGATGGTTTAGCGCAAGGATTTATAGGCGATAAAAAAGCAAGAGATTTCATTGAGAAGGCTTACAATCAACATCCTGATTTGGGAGACATTACTCTAATTTTAGCGAAAAAGGGAATAGAAGAAGTAAAAAAGATTAAAATTTCTTACGGCACACCTGTTCGAAATATGCTTGCATCTCGTGTTTCTTATTCAGAAATTATTGATAAGTTAGGAAAACCATGTGTTGCTGAATATAAATTAGATGGTGAAAGATTACAAATTCACAAAATGGGAGAGAAGATTTTGCTATTTTCAAGAAGATTACTTGAAATTTCTGAGCAGTATCCTGATGTTTGTCAAGTTATTAGAGATAACATTAAAGAAAAAAGGGTTATTCTTGAAGGAGAAGTAGTAGCAATGGATCACTTTTATGAAAAAATGCTTCCATTCCAAGTGTTAAGTAGGAGGCGAAGAAAATATGATATTGAAGATATTTCTAAAGAAATTCCCGTAAGTTTATTTTTATTTGATTTATTAATGATTGGGCATGAGTCATATATAGATAGAATCTATCCTGAACGTAGGAAAAAGCTTGAAGAAATTGTAGAACAAAAAGATGAAATCCGCTTAGTTGACTCAAAACATATCAATTCCACAGAAGAGATGCTAGATTTCTTTAATGAAGCAAGGAATGCAGGAACCGAGGGTATAATTATCAAATCTATAAAGGATGACTCTTTTTATCAAGCAGGAAATCGTGGTTTTCTCTGGATAAAGTTAAAAGGACTAGAAGGTGGGAAATTAGCTGATACAATTGATGTGGTTCTAGTTGGAGCATTTTATGGTAGAGGACGCAGAAAGGGATGGTATGGAACTTATATTGGAGCAGTCTATGATCCTTTAAATGATAAATTTGAAGCTTTTACTCGTATAGCATCGGGTTGGACTGATGAAGTAATGGAAACACTAAAGAATGAGGTGAAGAAGTATGAAGTCGAGAAAAAGTCGAGTGATGTTATATGTGATGATAAGCCAGATCAGTGGTTAATACCAGAAATTGTTATTGAAATATTTGGTGATGAAATTACTATTAGTGATAAATTTTCTTCTTTGGGCTATTCTATGAGATTTCCTGTATTTCAAAGAATTCGTCCAGAAAAGGGTCCAAAAGATGTAACAACTGTGGAGGAAATAAAAAGCTTATATGAAACACAATAATAATATTAAAAATAAATAACTAAACCATTTTCTTCTAACTTCTTTAAACCTGCTGGTATTTCTTTCAATTTATTATCTGTTAAATTTAATTCTCTTAAAGATGTAAGAGAAAGTAATGATTCTGGGAGATCTTCGATATGATTTCTAGACAAATTTAAATATTTTAAGCTATTAAGCAACCCAATTGTTTTTGGAATTGTTGATAATTTATTATCACTCAAATTCATCATTTGCAGCTTTTCTAATTTACCAATTGTTTCTGGAATATAACTTAATTCATTTCTTTCAAGATCGAGAATTTTTAACTTAGAAAGTGAACTAAGTGAATTTGGGATGGTCTGGAATAGATTCCAACTTAAATTCAATTTTTCTAAAGAAGTAAGTTTTGAAATCGAATTCGGTAAGGTATTTAATTTATTATCATGAAGATTTAATTCACGAAGATGCTTTAAATTACCAATATTATGAGGCAATTCTTTTAATTGATTTAACCTTAAATTTAAGACTTTTAAAGCTTTTAAATTACATATTGAATCGGGAAGTACCTCAAGATCATTTTTCCATAAAGTTAGCTGTTTTAAATTGGAAAGTGAACCAATTTTTTCAGGTAATTGATTTATGGTGTTTACATTTAAATTAATACTTTCTAAATTTTTCAATTTTGTAATCCATTCAGGTATATGTGTAATTTGATTGTACCTTAAGCTTAAAGTTTTAAGAGAATCTAGATTTTGAACTGCCTCAGGAACTGTTATTAGACCTTTAAACTGAAAATCTAATTGAATAACTTTACAATTTTCTATAGTATAATTTAAACGCCAAATCGTTTTTCTCAAATACGTTATCGAAAAATAATTGAGTAGAATTAAAGATAATTCATAATTAGTTAAGTTATTAAATCCTCTCTTTTCTATTATATTCTCAAAGCCAATTTTAAA
>JAEOSD010000088.1 GCA_016840545.1 Promethearchaeota archaeon | reverse complement strand
TGCCATATTTTTAATTTTTATGATTATTATTACCTAAATTAAAATTTGAAAAGGAAATTAACAATAAATTTTTTGCTATCTTATAATGATTAATCATGCCAAATCTAATTTGGAGTGGAAAAAAAGATCAATATAATTTCTCAAAATTAAATTTCAATATTAAAGAACTTTTACAAAAAAGCAAGCAGAATCTAGGAATTTTATTTGAAAAATACCAACAAGAACCAATAGATAATAATCTTGAGAAAGATTGGCAGAACCTACTTATTTGGGGAGAAAGTAACAAAATTATGCATTTATTATTAAAGAATTTTTCGGGCAAAATCAATCTTATTTATATTGACCCTCCATTCGCAACTGGAGGAAATTTTAATTATAAAATCCATATTGGAGAAAAAAATTTTAGTGAGTCTGCAAAAGCATATTCAGATACTTGGAAAGAAGGTTTAGAAGAGTATTTATCATTTTTGCATAAACGTTTGGTGTTAATGAAACATTTACTTTCTGAAAATGGAAGTATTTATGTTCATTTAGATTGGCATGTTAGCCATTACATAAAAATTATCTTAGATGAAATATTTGGAACTGGAAATTTTAGAAATGAAATAATATGGTCATATCCAGCAGCTTCAGTTCAGACAAGAAAATTTTTCATCAGATCTTATGATGTTATCTTATTTTATACAAAATCTGATGATTATGTTTTTAATGATAATCCAAATATCTATATGGAGTACTCAAATCGAGTAAAAAATGCCTTAAAGAAAGATGAGCATGGAATATTTTACTATCGGGGAGGAAGTCATAATGGAAAAAAATTATCTCGTAAAGTCTATGTTAAAGAAGGCGGAATTTTTCCAAGAGATGTTTGGAATGATATCCCTTATATTAGAGCTAATACAATGGAATATCAAGGTTTTTCAACTCAGAAACCAGAAAGATTATTAAAACGTATTATTTTAGCCTCTTCAAATGAAAAGGATCTTATAGCAGATTTCTTCTGTGGAAGCGGTACTAGCCTTATTGTTGCTGAGAAACTTAATAGACGTTGGATAGGGTGTGATTTAGCAAAACATGCTATTCATATTACTAGGAAAAGAGTTTTGGATATTTCTAATAGTTATAATCTTTTTAATTGGAAGGAAACTTATGATCATTCTTTTCGACCATTTGAAGTTATCAACCTGAATGCAGAATTTAATACTGTTAATATTCCTGAAAACTTCCTAAAGAAAGAAGATGCAAATATTAATATAAAGGGATCTCCTAAATTTGAGGTAAAGATTTGCAAAGATGGAAAAAAAGTGTGGATTGAATTAAAGGATTATAAATTACCTTATATAAATTTAATAAATGATAAGATTAAACACAAAATCGTCTCATTTCATGACCTGATTGATTATTGGGCCATAGATTTTAATCATAACGATAATTGCTTTAATAATGTATGGTTTTCATATAAAACAGGTAAAAATCGGGAAATAAAATTGACTTCTACTCCATATTATTATAACAACTCAAATCAATACCACATTCAAGTAAAAGTTATTAATGTTTTTGGACAAGAGAGTATTCAGAAATACTCCATTAAAATTAATTAATTATTTTATAAGTTCTCTTAATAGCATCGTAGCATAGGAACCCTTCTGGAGCGCAAATTCTAGTTTTAATTTAAACTTTTCTCGAAATAGATCATCTTCTGTAAATTCTAATAAATTTAGACCAATGGGTCTAACAGTTATAGCTCTAAAAGCTCCTTTAGACTCATGATCTCTCAATAAATCACTATCAAAAATGTCTTCATTAATGTGTTCCTTCGAAAATATTTCTTCGATTAGATCTTTCACTAATGGAAATTCATCTAAATCCGTATCATAACCAATTAGAGGGAATACAATAGAAGCACGTTTTAATTTTAAAGCTTCTTTTAAATATTTATCATAATTTCCTCCATACTTATAAATAATCTGAGTATATTGCCCATCGAAATCATCTAAAATACTAATTACATCACCATTTTTTGGTTTAAACAATGGGAAACCCTTCTTAATCCTCATAGCTAACATGCTATTAAATAAATAAGATTGAAAAGAGCTAAGTAATAATTTTTTTAGATAATTAGGTAAATTATATACAGCTCCTTTGTAATCACCAGGATTTTCAATTAGGTACTTAATCATAATCTTCTCATAATTCAAACTATCGGGAAATTGATTGTAGGCTTTTTCAAGATCACCACTTTTTCTTAATTCATTACGGACTTTTTGGGATTGCTTCGATTCTGTGGTATATGAATTGACAACATATTCATCAAAAGCTTCCTTAAATTTACCTTCTAATATGAGCCTTCCAATAAGATGCGAATTTGCTCTAAATGTACCAAATCTTTGAAGTCCAAAATAATTTGGAAATCCTTGATTTTGAAGAATTTTAAAAATTCTGTTAATTTTTGTTAATGTATTTTTGGATTTTTCAATATTTCTAATTGTAATTATAAATTGATTACCCCAATTACTTCCTAACTTTACAGATTTTCTTGAAGGGTAAATATTTCTTATGAAAATATCTTTAAGTTTTAATTTTCTCAGTTTTTCAATAAAATTTCCACTGATAGATACTTTTTGCACACTAATTGAACATTTATCTTTCAAACCTGAATAATAAATTGAATCTATAGGAATCTTTAGAGCTTCGCTTATAAGTTTAATTGCTTCAAATGTCTCTTTATTTATTTTAATCAGGTTAAAGGTTGTGAATCGATCTTTTGATTCTTTAGAGAAGGAAGAACTATAATTATCTTCCTTTATTTCAAGCGTATACCGCCCGTTGATAATTTCCTTTACTATAAAATCTTTAAAATCATATTTATAAAGGCCTCCTATTCCTTTTACATTCGAAGTAGAATAAATATCAATATTCACAGAGCTCTCAAGTCTTTTTTCCCCATTGGCAGGAAAAATCAATTTATTTTTACTACTTTCATCCAAAGTATGTAACCTTCATATTTTTTTATAACAATTTTAGATCTCCAGTGATGTCATCAATATCTTTTGACCTTGCTGGACCAATACCCAAAGCTGTTGTAGTACCTGAAGGTAATTGAGTTAATCCAGCATCCTTAACTAAAAAATATGGGATTTCTTTTTTATCAAGCTTATTTAAAATTTCGTTTAAAAATATCAAATTGTCAATCTTAAGAACTACTTTTTTTTGTCCTGAATTAATCCAATGCTTCCAAACTAATTTATTTTTTCTCCTAACTAAATCTGCTGCTGAAACTGAAGCATGACACGATTGAGCACATTTTTTACCAGTACCCATTTTTAAATCTGTTCTTATTAAAATAACTTGCTTATATTCTTCCATGGTTACTAAACCTATTAGTTGTTAAGAAACTAGATTAATTACTCAAATTCTATCCGAGTTACTTTCCCAATTAATTCTACTACTAAATCTTCCAATTCTTCTTTAGTAAATAAGATTTCTTCTTTATCTTGAGATCTAATAACAGCCTTAAATTCAATATCTCCAGTTGCTAAGAAGATCTCGTTTAAGGAAATTAATTTACTTGGAGCAATTAATGCTTCTATTACGGGTCTTGGCTTATTCGTTTTTTCAATAAAAATCAATTCGTCTATTTCATATGTTTCTTTTATCCAATTAATCAAATCTTGAGTGATTCTGAGCTTATCTTTTCTTCCTAGAACCAGTATTACTACATCTTCAAAATCTATAGCTTTATAAAAAGAAATATCTTTCAAAAAGTTAAATTTTTCTTGTTCTTCCAGTATTAACAAATTTTTTGCTAAATCTAACTCAAATTCAGTCAGTTCGCCAGTATCTAGCTTTTGTTCACAGCTATTGCATAAAAAGCCTGAATTTACACATGTTTGACACGCTGGAAGATTTTTCATTATTTAAACTTAATTTTATATTATTTAAACAATAAATTTCTCTTATAATTCAATAACGTCGCACTTTATAGAATTTAGAAGTCTATTTGCTGTATTAGGATCTGTTTGGTATGTGTATAGGTATTTCTTTGTTCTGAGCTTTAGCTTTACAACATCCTTAATCCTTTTTACTCTACAATGAATCGCGAATTCGGCTAATTCTAAAAATTTATTTTCATCGAAAATTTCCTTAGGCATGATATATCATCCAATATTTAAAATGCTTAGAATTCAACTATTTGAATTCTAATTAATTATAAAATTTTAATTTTTTCATTCAGATACAAAAATTTTAATTCTTTTTACTATTCTTCCATACATCTTTATCTTGTTAATTAAAGATTATAGAATTAAAGCATTTATTTTTCTAAGTGACTAAAAAAGAAAACGGAGGAAATTGCATTGGCACCTATTGATGACCCTTTCAAAAGAAGAATAGCTAGATATCATTTATTAGAAAAAAGTGTATGCAGACGATGTGGTGCACTCAATCCAATTAGAGCCAGGAAATGTCGACGTTGTAGAGGAAAAGATCTTAGGCTAAAAAAAAGAGAATTAACAAAATAGAGCCTTTTACTAATTTTAACAAAATAAGATTTAATTTTTTATACCTTGAGCTTCTTTTTCTCTTATAATAAATTTTCGTAAACTTTTTTAATTTTATGACTTAGAGATCATTATATAACAATTAATTATTTATACAATTCAAATTAAAATTTAGAGAAAGTGAAAAAATATGGCACAATTAGGAGGATCTCCCATAATTCTTTTAAAAGAGGGTACTGAAAGGCAACGCGGAAAAGACGCTATGGAGAATAATATTGCTGCGGCTAAAGTAATTGCTGAGGCAGTTAGAACTTCTCTTGGACCACGCGGTATGGATAAAATGCTCGTTGATCAGTTTGGTGATGTTGTAATTACGAATGATGGAGCTACTATATTAAAGGAAATTGATGTGCAGCATCCTGCGGCAAAAATGATGGTAGAAGTCGCCAAAACCCAAGATTCAGAAGTGGGTGATGGCACAACTACGAGTGTTATTCTTGCTGGTGAGCTATTAAAACGAGCAGAAAAACTTTTACAACAAAAAATTCACCCTACAGTAATTACTGAAGGTTTTCGAAGGGCTGCTGAAAAATCAATTGAAATCTTAGAAGGAATGTCAATTAAAAGTGGAATTGATGACTATGATGGTCTTAAAAATGCCGCAATGACTTGTATGTCAAGTAAAATCGTATCTGAATCAAGAGAAATGCTTGCAGGATTATGTATTGACGCTATTAAAGCTATTGCTGAAAAAGATGAAAATGGTAAATGGGTAGCGGATATTGAGAAAGTACAAATTCAGAAAAAAGAAGGAGAAAGCATTGATGATACTACATTGATTAAGGGGATTATATTAGATAAGGAAGTTGTAAGCCCAGGTATGCCAAGAAGTGTAAAAGATGCTAAAATTCTTCTATTACAAAGCGCTGTGGAAATTGAAAAGACTGAGTTTGACACTAAACTTCAGATTACAAGCCCAGAACAAATCCAACAATTCTTAGATGAAGAAGAACATATGCTAAGAAAAATGGTGCAAAAAATCGAAAATTCAGGCGCTAACGTCTTAATCTGTCAAAAAGGAATCGATGATATGGCTCAACACTTCTTAACAAAAGCAGGGATTCTAACTGTAAGAAGAGTTAAGAAATCTGATATTGAAAAGCTCTCAAAAGCCACTGGAGGTATGATTTTTAATAACTTAGACGACATTACACCAGAAAAACTAGGTTTTGCTGGTTTAGTAGAAGAACGCAAAGTCATGAACGATAGCTGGATTTTTATCGAAGAATGCAAAGATCCAAAATCAGTTGTAATATTAATTAGAGGAGGAACAGAATTAATCGTTGATGAAGTAGATAGAGCAATTCATGATGCTTTATGTGTTACTAGAGATATTGTAGAAGATGAAAAAGTCGTTGGAGGCGGTGGAGCACCAGAATTAGAAACTGCAATTCAATTACGTAAATTTGCTCAAACTTTAGGCGGGCGTGAACAACTAGCAGTAGAAGTTTTTGCCGATAGTCTAGATATTGTACCAAAAACTTTAGCGGAAAACGCAGGTTTAGACCAGATTGAAGTCCTCATGAAATTAAGAGCCTCACATCAAGCAGGCAATAAATTTGCAGCTATTGATTTAGACACCGGAGATATCATCGATGACATGGTAAAAGTAGGAGTCATAGAACCTACCATTGTTAAAATTCAAGCTATTAAAAGCTCAACCGAAGCCGCATCAATGCTGCTAAGAATTGACGATGTTATTGCCAGTGCGAAAACTGCAGGCCCCCCTGGCGGTATGCCCCCAGGAGGTATGCCGGGTATGGGAGGTGGGTATCCAGGTATGGGCGGGATGCCACCGGGAGGCATGGGAGATATGTATTAAAGAATTTAATCATTTTTTTTAATTTATTTTTTATTTTTACTTATATATTTAACCTTAGTATTAATCAAGAAAGTAAGGTCTAACTTAATAATCATTTCTTCTCGTTTTTTAAAGTTTTCTTAGAAGTCGAAGTTCATTTCTGATTGAAGTTTAAATACTTCCTTTTTAATTAATGTTAAAAGGGGTATTTCTTCAAAATTGAGTAATAGTAAAAAAACTCCTTATGGTTATATTTACAGAGCTAAAAATATTCAAACTGGAAAGAGTTATATAGGCCAAACTACTACGAGTCGTTGGGAAGAAGGAAGGAATGCCGTAGAAGAGCGTTGGAAGGAAGAAGTCCAGGAAGCGTATCGTAAGCAAAATAGGGGGGAGAACCTTCGTTATATTGAAAATGCTATCATAAAATATGATCCAGAGAATTTTGAGGTAATAGAGCGAGATTTAGCTTATAGTCAAGAGGAACTAGACAAGAAGGAAACCCAACACATACAAGATTATGATTCAATGAATCCTGATAAAGGGTATAATCTGAGAGAAGGGGGATTAGGTGACCGGTTAAGTGAAGTGGCAAAGGAAAATTTGAGTAATGCGATAGCAGAAAAATACCAAACTGACTCCGAGTATTACAATAAGCAAGCTGACGAGAGGCGGGAGAGAGCACAAAATCCAGAATGGGTGAAAAAGATGACGGAAATAAACAGAGAAATCACACAGGATCCCGAATATCGAAAGAAAATGACTCCGACCTTATAAGGACGTTCCATTTTTTTAGTATTGAAGGTCTAATCCTGCGTTGAATAATTTTTCTTTCCCATGAATTTATAGCAATCTTTAAATAACGATTTGTGTTCTCTTTACATTATAGTCTATACATTTTTGGCGTAGAAGATTTATAACTATAAATGATTTACATTTATCTATGTTTAAATTCAAAATGTCCCAAAAAAGGTGAAACTAAGAACTGAGTAGAATAATCGGGGATTTTCTAATTTCTGCTTTTTTTACTTTTGAAGGTCTAATTTTTTATGGAATAGTTTCTATAATTATAGGGATTATTTTGATTATATTTGATATTTTATTGTATGGTATTATTTTTTTAATAATAGGGGTCAATTTGATAATTGCTGGTGGATTAGGCAGTCATTATCGAGCAAAAAGGAAGCTGAGGAAGAAACATTCCCCCCAAAGATTAGTCCATACGGAGTCTGAGGAGAGAATTTATAACTACTTAAAAGCTAATGAAAATAGGGCATTTACAATTAACGCAATTATGGATAGAGTTTTCTCTGACAGTTCTACCGAAGTGTCTAAAGAGATGGTTGAACAATCTCTTGAGAATTTAGTAAAGCAGGGTGTAATTCAAAGAACTCAAAAAGATGCTGAAACTTTCTACCTTTACTAAATCATTTTGAATTTCTCGATGAGAAAAATTGAATGAGTTTAATAGATTATATTAAGTTGTAATTACTAGTAGTATAAGGAGGTTAATAATATGTCTGAAAAGAAGGATACAGGAGAAAAGCAAGATTATATGAATTTAGACTGGTTAAAGCATCAGTATTATGTTTTAGGGAGAACAATTCAAGATATTGCAGATGATCAAAAGGTAAGTATGATAAGAATCAGGAAATGGCTCGACAAACTAGAGCCAATCAAGGAAAAGGTTTTACCAAAGGAGGAAGTGGTTATCGAAGAACCAATAGATATGATTTATTCTCCTTACTGTCCTTACTGTGGTAAGCATGTAAAATCTCATTGGAAAGTGTGTGCCTATTGTGGTCAAAGAATTAGAGGAATGGAATTGTATCCAATCAAGGAAGAAGCTTTACCAAAGGAAGAAATAGTTATTGAAGCGCCAATCAAAGGAGAAGGTTTACCAAAGGAAGAAGTAGTTATAGAAGAATCAATCAAGGTAGAAGCTTTACCAAAAGAAGAACTAGTTATCGAAGAACCAATCAGGGAAGAAACTTTACCAGAAGAAGTGATTATGGAGGAACAAATCATTAGTATTCAACCTTATAAAGGACATAGAAAGGGTGTGGCCTCGGTGGTGTTCTCTCCTAATGGGCAGTATATTGTAAGTGGTTCGAAGGATAAAACCATAAAAATTTGGGAATTCTCTACTGGTAAACTCGTAAGAACGCTTGAAGGACATGAAAAAGATATAAACTCTGTTGCCCTCTCTTTTGATGGAAAATATATAGTTAGTGGTTCGAACGATAATACTGTGAAAATTTGGAATTTTTCCACAGGTGAGCTAATTCAAAATCTTAAAGGGCATACATGGTATGTTTCATCAGTAGCTGTTTCTCCTGACGGTAAATATGTTATCAGTGGTTCTTTTGATAAAAATATTAAAAAATGGGATTTAAAAACTGGTGATCTCGTGAATACACTTAAGGGGCATAGAAAAGAAGTGAGTTCCGTTGCCATATCTCCCAATGGTAAATACTTGATAAGCGGATCGAATGACAAAACTTTAGTCATCTGGGAATTAAATAGTGGTGAGACAATTAGAAGAATAGATGGTCATAAAAAACACATTACTTCTGTCGTGGTGTCTTCTGATGGAAAATATCTAGTTAGTGGTTCAAATGATAAATCGGTGAAGGTGTGGGAAATTACTACCGGAAAATACGTTAGGTTGCTCAAAGGAAATACATGGTGGGTTTTATCTGTAGCTGTTTCTCCGGATAGTAATTATATCGTTAGTGGTTCATTAGATGGAAAAATTAAAATATGGGATTTAAAAACTGGTGAACTCGTCAGAACAATCGAAGGGCATAGAAGAGAAGTAAATTCAATTGCCATCTCTCCCGATTGTAAATATATTGCTAGTGGATCGGATGATAAGATGATAAAAATTTTGGAACTTTAATTAGATTTCGATTTTTGCTGGTTTTTTTGATTTCCTCTTATATATTAGATATAAAATTATAATCCAAATTAATACAAAACCAAGATTAATTGTAAATGTTATCCATGTAAACATTTGTGTTATCAATTCAGCTACAAATAGCATTTCTGTATTCGCTCCAATGTAAAAATTCCCAATGATCTTCATTATTTCAAGTCCAAAAATTTTCAAGCTCCATATCATAACAGGGGGATACACTGGGAGAGGTGAAACATAGACGTTTAATTCTAACGGATAAAATAATGGTAAGAAGTACCTTGTACAGCCCAAATCACATTCTTTGGACCATACAAAACTAGAAGATATAAAAGAAATTCCATAAACAATTAGAGCAAAACCAATATACAAAAAAATTAACTTTGTTTTATGTGGTTTTACTTTCACCTTGTAAATCCACCAAATTGTCATACATACCAATAGGCTGAAAAAAATAAAGGTCTCAACTCCTAACTTTTACATATTATAAGATTTTTGCTATCTGTTTTAAAAATATTCAATGGAAATTTTTATTTTTTATGCTACTTATTTGAGTCTAATAAGCATTTAACTTTTAAATGTTAGATTTAAAAGAAATTTTGAGAAGATACCATGAAATTTATAGATTTATCAATTCCGATTATGGATTATGATGAAGCGATATATGATCCTGCTCCCTATGCTCCACATATTACTTATAAAGATCATAAAAGAGGGGGTTTAGAAATGGGAATATTATATCCTAGACTAAAACCAGAAAAATATCTTCCTGATGGTGGAGCGTGGGCAGCTGAAGATATTACTTTATCCACTCATAGTGGAACACATATGGATGCGCCTTGGCATTATGCTCCGACTCAGGATAAGGAAATTGGAGAAAAAAGAGCAATGACAATTGATGAATTTCCATTAGAGTGGGGTATGGGCCCCTTAATAATTTTAGATGTTACTGACTTAGAAGAAGGGTATATAATGAAAACCGATGACATTGACAAGAAGTTAGAAGAAATTAGCCATAAATTAAAGGAAGGTGATATTTTATGCATTCACACTACAGCCCCTAAATTTGCTGGCACTAATGAGTATTATCAGCATGGTGTTGGAGTAGGAAGAGAAGCAACACTTCATATAATTAGGCATGGTGTCCATGTGGTTGGAACAGATGCATGGACATGGGATGCCCCCTTCATTTATACTGCTCAGAGATGGAAAGCTTCACTGAAAGCGAAAAATCCAAATCCATCAATTATATGGGAGGGTCATTTTGCTGGAAGGGAATTAGGATACTTTCAAATGGAGAAATTATGGAACTTAGATAAAGTTCCTGCTGTTGGTGCGACTATTTATTGTTTTCCGGTTAAAATTGCCAGAGCAAGTGCTGCTTGGGTTCGAGCAGTGGCAACAATACCAGAATAAAATAAGAAAAATAAAAATTTTTTTTTTGATTATTCTTGAAAGATTTCTTCAACCATTGAATGGTCTTCTTTGAAATGGACTAGCGCTCCACTCCAGTCTTCTAGAACGGTTTTATACTTGGATTCAAATCGTTCAACGAATTCTTTCAATCTTGCTCTTATTTCAGAAGTTTGTTTCCCTTTAATAAATAATGCTCCAAATATTCGTTTACCATATTCAAGCATTATGGTAATGTCTCCATGGTCAATAGTTTTAAGTAAATCTTGGGATTTAGTAGTCTCTTTTATGAACGAGGTAATTGCTGAAACCATACCTGAAATTAAGCCGGCGTCGTGAACAACTTCTCTTACAAAAGTATAATCAAAGATACCTCTTCCATCATCGTAAATTATATAGAGTCCTTGTTTTTCAACTCTTTCAAATATATAACTAAATTCAGGTTTTAAAATATCGATAAAATCATTGTTAAAAAGATACTTAAGTGTAAAATAAAACCTCTGTTTTTCTTTTTCTTCAAATGGAATAAGTTCCTTAAGAAGCTTATCATGTTCAAGAGAATTGAGTAAAGTCTGTACTTCCTCTCTTTCTGACATAATGACATCCGGAGCTACCTTTTCACTTTTACTTATTAAATATTGAATATCTCCTTTCTTATAGTCATCTATTGTGATGAAATCGGTAATTGAAGAGAATATGAGTTTCTCCAAATGTTTCTCATCAACTTTTAAGTTTGTAGTTTTGAATTCTTTCCGTAGATAATGTATAATTAGACTCCAAATGATAATATTAAAAATATATCGCGTATATGTATATGGAACCGCTAAAATTCCTAGAACTCCGCGTAAATCTGCCTCTAAGCCTGCAGTTCTTAAGGTATAAAAATTAAAGCCAAATATTGTTGTATAACTAGTTTGTCCAGTTATCCAATACGTGTCTGGACTCAAATAAATTAAAGCAGATAATTCTAAACTAACAAATAAAGCTGAAAGAAATATTAAGACGGGAAGATAAGAGGCGATTGCTGTTAATATACTTCTCATATACTTAAAGCCTAAAACTAAAAAGAAGGCAGCTAGAGCTAGAGATGTAATGACTAAAGCAATAAATGAAAAAATATTCATAACATCAAATCCAAGAGAATCTCCCAGAAAATAGGGACCTGGCGCGTTAAATTTAGCGGATTCTTGTATAACCTGGTAATTTGGAAAGATAAAACCATAAACTGGACTAAATAATACATAATTTAGTACAAAGTATATAAAAAAAGCTAAACATGCAAATACGATTCCATAATAGAAATTTTTTGTATCAAAAGCTTTTTTTTTCTGTTTCCTGTGTTTCCACCAATCAATTATTTTTATAAATATAAGTATGGATATTGGCTCAAAAATCTTCAAAAACAGAACGAAAATAACAGACGCCATAATAAAATATGCGAAGAAGTAAATGATTATCGTTATAGACTCTGTTGATCCTTTTTGAATCGCATCAACTATGAATAAAATGATTGACAAGATTGATATTGGAGCACCTACAGTATATAAACTTTTATATGTTTGAGTTCTTATAGATTCTCCGAAATATCTTCCTTTTAATGCGATTTGTGAGCTGAATAATAATTCTATACTAAAAATAAAAGTAGCAAGATATACAAATAAAATTTCAAGAAACCAGCCTAGAGCAGTTTCGCCACCAGTTAACGAAACTGTTTCCAGATTTGTTATACTAAGTACCAATTGTAGAAGAAATAGTGATATCGGTAATAAAACAATGAGTAATTTTAAGATTTCTTTTTCTCGGCTCCAATCGCTTTTCTTTAACTCATCTCTAATTCGGTTATAAGGGCTCTCCGTTAATTGATAAGTTAATGCTGCCAAAGATTCCTTTGTGGGTGATTTTTCTTTTCTTAAACGATTCCAAACCAAAACAATAGAAATAAACGGAGCTACAAGGAATATAAAAGGCAATGTAACCAGAGGGTACGATCCAAACAATGAGATCAATGATAGAAAATGAGAAACTATATAACCTATTCCTAAAGCGGTGTTTTCTTCTTCTCCGGATTGGAGTTCAAGTTCTATTGGTGCCGTTTCTAATTGAAAGACTATAGGTAAAACCCAGTAAACTATATAGAATACAATTATTCCAAGTAAAATTCGACCGTATAATTTCCCTATTATCTTTTTTTTTATAAAGAAATAAGGGATAGATATTACAAGGATAGGAATGATATTCAATAAAATTGTAAAAACTATTTCAATGGCACTCATCTTAAATTCTCTAGTTTTTTTAATTAAAATTAAGTTATTTTTAAATTAATTTAAGCAATTTTTCATATATTATTTTAGGTATTTTTTAAAATCTAAAACTGAATATTATGAAGATGAATAAAAAATTAGGGATTGTCGTCCATGAAGATTTCGCGTTAAAGCATATACCACCTTATCCAAAACCTGCATTTATATCCTTTGAAAGTCC
>JAEOSD010000087.1 GCA_016840545.1 Promethearchaeota archaeon | reverse complement strand
TTAATAAAACAAGCTAAGGATAATAGCAAAATTAATAAAAAAAAAGAAAAAATCAGTATATCCAATTTATTTTACTTTAACTTACATTTTAGTATAAAAACTTTCTCTTAAGAATATTATATCTACTAAAATTATAATCTAATAGGATTGCAATTGGAAGAATATCCTAAAGCTCCTTCATATACTTGTTATTATTATCTAAACTAGAACACCTGAAGCTTCACTCTAGGAAATCGTATTCTTAGATTAAAAATTTAAATTTTTTATTTAAATTGAGAGTAAAACTTTAAATTTCATCCTGGTTTAAGCTGTTCAAAGATTTGAACGGGGAAATGTTTTAAAGTATCGGATGGATCCTTAGTTATGAAAAATAATGAATCGTAAAAGATCTATACTAGTTGTTTTCTTAATTAGTTATTTATATGTTTTTATATCTGTTCCGATAATTATCAATAGTGCCCCAAATTCACCAAATAATTCTATTAATAACGATCTTTACGACTTAGATTATTTTGAATTAATAAATAAAGTCTATGAATTAACAGATTCAGAAAAGCAATTATTAGAACAAAATAAGTTTGTAGTTCTGAATCGGATGGGAACAGAAGATATTCTAGATGCTTATAAGTTTTACTGGGTGAAGGATTTGCCTATTTTTATAACAACTGATACAATGCTTCATACATGGCATCTAATCTTCGACCATACTCTTGAAGACCTCGAAGAAAAAATCTTTTATCCGCTTCTTAGTGAACTGGGTAATAACATAGTATTAAATGCATTAATAGAGTATAATTATAATCATTTAATGGATGATACTCTGATTTATCTTATAGTAGCCTCTGAACTATCAAACTCAACTTATAGTGAAGAACTCCCTTCTGATATTAAAAACGCTTCAGAAAAGATTATTAGTGCCATAATGAATGAAATTTCATTAGATTCCGCTATTTCTCAATTTAACACAGAGTTAACAACACGATTTATTGACGATTTTAGCCAATATAAACCAAGAGGTCATTATACCCATTCAGAAACATTGAAACAATATTTTAGGCTATTTAAATGGTTTTCAAGGATTCCATTCTTTTTTGATGATTATGCCGGAATAAAATTCCTTCAGACACCCCCTACCAAGATGGTTAAATCTGCCCTTGAAATAATATGGTTATTGAAAGAAACAACAATTAGATGTTTCGAGAATGATATTACTGGCCTTGAAATTTGGAATATATTCAAATCATTTTTAGATGTAATTGTTGGACAAACTAATTCAATCTCGCCAACTATAATTCATACGATTTGTAAAGATTTTTTAGGTGATTTCTGGTATATTGGAGATATTGATGATAATTTAATATTTCAAATCCAAGAAATTGTATTAAATGATCTAACGATACTCAAACCAAAAATCCCGTATATTATTGATGCTAGAGCTGGTTCTTGTAGTTCTCCCAAGACATTTGTGCTTTTTGGTGAGCGATTAACGTTAGACAGCTATGCACTTAATCATTTTGTTTATCCATATGTTGATTATCGATTTTTACCTACTAGTCTAGATTTTGCAGCAGCATGTTTAGAATCACAACGCTCAATTGAACTTCTTGCTTCTGAATTTGATAAATATCCAGGATTATTTGAAATAATAGTAGCGATGCAAGAGGAATTAAATAACATTACTGGAGTAGAAAAACAAACCGCTCATTGGCATTGGATTGGATCATTAAAAGACATTGCGGTGAATGAACCTGAATGTAATGGAAGTCTTATCCTCCCTGAATTCATGAACTCATTTGCTTGGCTCGATGAAAAACTCACAACCATTATGGGATCATGGACTCAATTGAAACATGACCTAATTCTCTACTCAAAACATTCAATCACCCAGGTTGTATGCTCAACCCCTACTGGTTACGTTGAGCCATATCCAGAGTTTTATAAATCATTACGAAATCTTAGTCAGCTTTATAAAAGTTCATTATTACCTTTGGAGTCAATAGGATACAATTTCTCTCATCATGAATATTATTATCTTTGGGCATTGGATGATTTTAGTGAAGCAACAATAATGCTTGAAGCAATTTCTTATAAGGAATTAAACGGATTACAGTTAACCGAAGATGAGAAGCGATTTATTAATTCGACCTATGGGGAAATGGGTTTGTGTGGTGGTCCATTTGTAGAAGGGTGGCTAGCTGAAATAATTAGAAAGCTTGATGTAGCATATGCAAAGGTAGATAGATTTCCAAATTCCCGAACATCTCTAGTTGCTGATATTCATATTGATACAAATACAGGTGATATCTTACATTTAGCTACAGGTCTTTTAGAACCTATAATTGCTGTTGTCCCAGGATGGGAAGGTGATGAAATTACTGTTGTAGGCCCAGTTTTTTCTTTCTATGAATTCGCGTTACCTGGTTATCAACGATTAAATGACGAGGAATGGAGAGGAATATTGGCATTATGGTTAAATGAAACCAATCGTGAGAAGTATGATTTTGGGATTTTTCCACGTGGGTCTTGGGCTGAAAGCTATATGGTATCGACAGAAATGACTACTAGCAGGATTTTTATTGATGAGGAGGAATTTGATCCTCCAAAATGGTTTGTTGGTGATGGAAATACAATCTCGAATATTTTAAAAGAGCAAATTATGGTTCCGATACTGATAATTAGCTCCATCTGCATATGTATAGTAGTAATAGCTATAATAAAAAAAAAATTATAAATAAATCGAGATAATCAACTCCAATATTTCTTTTTTTGGTTGATTTTTCACATTTTTTAAGTTCAATGATTTATAGCAATTAGATGCTGTTCTAATAGCAAAATGCCTGAAGGTCCTTCATATACTTGTTTTGAAACATTTTAAAATTTAAAAAGAAAATTCTAGGTAGAAATTTTTCTCCATAAATCCATGATTAATGATAAATTATATCCAAGAATAATATTTATAATGAAACTCTTTACTGCAAATAATATAATAAGAATTATTTCCATGGGATTATCGATCTTACAGTCAAGAATAAAAAAAGTTCCATTATATGTGAATTATGATATAACTTGGAATTGTAACTTAAAATGCAAGCATTGTTATTTTTCCGCATCATCCATGGAATTAGAAAATAAAAGAATAGAATTATCCCAGGAAGAATGGACCAAAGTTTTTAAATATCATAGAGATTTAGGAACAAATACAGCAGTTTTAACTGGTGGAGAACCTACTTTAAGAATGGACGTTATAAAAGAAGCGATTAAGATTTTCCCCTCAGTTCAAGTTGTATCAAATGGAGTTATAAAGTTAACTCAATTTAATGGATATAAACAACCAAAATACTGGGTAAGTATAGATGGTACTAAGGAAACTCATAATCAGATAAGAGGTGTGAAGGTTTTTGACAAAGTTTTACAGACTGTTCAGGTAAGTAATCCGGTGGTTGCAACAACCATCATGGCTATAAATTATAATGAAATTAATGATATTGTTAAAATTGCCTATGAGAATGGTGCTTCTGGATTAGTTTTCTTAATGTATACTGGGTATCCTAACGACCCCCTTTTATTAAAAGGAAATATCTTAAAAAAAACAATTGTAACCATGTTAAGAGTTATGCGTGAATATGGAGATTTTATTTTTTATTCCAAAAAAATGTTGGAAGTATACATGTCAAAAGAATTTGTACCATATTGTGTATTTAAATCCGGTGAAGTAAAGAGTTATTATCCTGATGGAACGCAAAAATTTTGTGTCATGGGAAATTCATCACTCTTATGTTCCAATTGTGGTTGTATTATACCAATTACTGCTTATTCCATATTTAGAAAATTTGATTCTGAAACAGTTAATAAATTGAAAAAATTGTTTAATTTTTAAAATACGCATTAATTATGCATTGGATCTTTCCAAGATTAATCGTGCTAGAGCTTCAAATGTTTCTTCGATATTCTCCCCTGTTTCAACACTACATTCAATAAAACCATCTAGCCCTCGTGATTTTGCAATTTTGATGCCTTCTTCAGCAGAAATCTGTTGATTATTAACCATATCTGAGATAATCCCCACAGTTATTATGGGGAATTTGACCTCTGGTGTAATCTTGTTTCGAATAATTCTTAACCACTCATCAATACTCCTGATAGAAGATTCTTTATTCGCATCATAAACAAAAAGACCTCCTTTAGCACCTCGAACGTAAGTTGGAAGTAAAAATTTAAATTTTTCCTTTCCACTAAAATCCCATAATTGTAATTTAACTTTCTTACCCCCAACGTCTACACTTTTAACTTCAAAATCGACAACTATCGTCATTTTTGAATCGGATACAAATAGATTTGTCAAGAATTTCTGAGTTAAATTTGCTTTTGTTACTTCTGGTTCACCAAACAGAACTATCTTAAATGTAGCATCATACATCCCTCTAGTCTCATCTCTAACTTCTGGGGAATAACTGGCTACTATGTGTTTTTCTTTATCGCTATGATACACAATTGCCGCTACAATCCCAAGCACAGCACTTGAAACCCATAATATCTCACTAGTTATCCCCAATATTGATATATCAACACACATCGCAATTAGACTTATCACTAAAGAAATAATTCCATAGTAAGTAAACAAAAACCGCGTTAAGGGATAGTAGATATAATAATGATAATAAATATTTGAAGTTTGAACCGCGAGATAAACACTAACAATACCGGATATTAACAATATTGAAAACAATATTCTTAGTGGAATAAGAACATTATCTGTTGGATCTGGGTTTAAAATACACGAAAAAATAATTAATTCAAGACTCAGAGTCCCCAATAAACTTGTTAGGCGTGAGCGTTTCATTTCAGTCGATTATTATACACTATGTTAATTTCAATTTAATCTGAACTAGAACGTTTTATCATTAAAAATTTAATTAATTCTTCTAAATCCTCAATTTATCCGATAGTAATTTAAAGTTTTGGATTATTAAGAGAAATCTATAATTGAAACAACAGGTAAATGATCAGAGCCAAATTCACTAGGAGAATCGACGTTGGGTAACATATCTGTGATTACATGATAATCTAGAATATCTTGGTATCCAGTGGCAAAAATATAATCAATAGGGGCACGAATTGCTGCTCCAAATTCAATCGCTGTATCATTAAAGTAATTAAGTACATTTGCTATTTCTAAAGTATCATTCTGTAAGTTAAAGTCTCCCATTAATACTCGTTTAGGAGATGTAGAAATTTCTGTAATTTTTTCAAGTAGAAAATCGATTTGAGCTGATTTATTTTCTGTTCTGATTCCTATATGAGTACAGAATACATCGATCCTTATGCTTGCACTAACTTCTACGACACAATGAACAAATACTCTTTCTTGTAGCAGACTTGGAAGCGGATAACTATTGCTTAATACGATTGGATATTTACTCAGGATAGCATTTCCCATAACGTGCAAATTGTCTAGAGGATTACGATAATAATAATTCATACCTAACCTTTTTGCCAACCAGAAAGCCATATCTACACCTTGAGACGTTATCCTACCCACCTCAACCTCCTGTAGTCCAATGATATCGGGATCATCAATTAATATATTTTGAGCAATTCGCTCAAGATTAAGCAAGTCATCCATCCCCTGACCAAAATGAATATTATATGTCATAAAAGTTAATTCTGATTTAGGAGAAACTTCTCTGGGAAATTCTCCAATGCCAAATGTTATTACTGAAAGAACCAACGGTGAAACTAGTACAATTGCTAAAACGATTTTAAATCTTTTATTCATTCTTTATTCCCTCCCTGTTTGATTTAATTGAATTGATAGAACTGAAGAGATAGAAAAAATAATTACGGCTATAAGTATTATCACAGGACCATATCCTTTAAAAGCAGATATTACGTATGCCCAATCAGTAGTGAAAATATGAAAAACTGTAAATAAAACATAGAAAACAAGTCCGATCGCGAAAATATTCGATATAGTCTTCACTTTTTCCCATTTATAGACAACAGTAGACATATAGGATAAAAGTATAAAGAAATTTAAATACATAATAATCAATGAAATAGAAATTAAAATCACCGCCACATAAGCAAGAGTAGTACCTAAAAATAAAAACAAACAAACTGACACAATCATAAAGCCATTTAATATTACTAATGTTTTAATGCTAAACGTAAATCGTCTATTTACATATAATAAAATCATTATTGTAGCTATCAGAGCACTAATACTTAAGATATTACTGATATAATAACTGGTTGCTGTGTAATGAGCTATCATATTTGGATATAGAAATATATTAAATAATAGAAACCAAAACATCCCAATACCCATAAAAACTAAAGAATATACAGTCCTTTTTCTTTTCGTTTTAGATTCTTCTTTTATGTTTAAATCAGATGCCGCAGTAAATCTGGGAAAATACAATATCGTAAAATAAATACAAAGAACCGTTAGAGGAATCTGTACTATTAACCAGAGATATTGAGTAATATACCATATATTAGCATCAAATCCAGGGGGTAATAAAGATATATCCTGAGAAAATCCAATTGTTCGAATTAAATAATCAAGAACAAAAGCACATAAAAATGAGAAAATGACCATAGTTATTTTATTATTGCGCTTAATATCGGTGCTTTCATCCTTAATCCATAATGTGAGAAAAGTGCTAATAAACATTCCATATGTAGTAACAATAATCCCAGATAAAATTGTTTGCCACAAATTTGGTAAGTGAAAAGCAATCAAGAGTCGAGCTATAGCCATAATATAGATAGAACTAATCATTACCCTCCGAATGCCTATAATCTTGCATATCGTATTCGTAAAGGCGGGTATTACAAAAAATATTAATGTTAGCAAAATAAGTAAATTTTCAACTATATTTTCCCCAAATACAACATGAAACATTGCAACATATACTCCCGGTAAATAAACTCTTAATGCTTGAATAAAGAATATAGAAAGTAGCACTATATTGAAGAATAGAGCGTAGAATGGTCTTGATTTAAGCTTTGTTTCAATTTCAGATAAAGAAAATGCAAACTGGTGTTCTTGAGACACTTTTTTCTACCTTTTTTAATATTATTGATTGTTACTAATTTTACTTCTAAAACTTATAAACTTTAATCCTTATTTCCTTATTTTAAATCTATAATAAATAAATCCAAAAATTATAATATAATGAATTTTATTATACTAAGAAGTAAGAAACAGTTATTCTATAAAAAAATATTAACAAAAATTTCTATTTAGAGTTGAAACTAGAGAGGGAGAGGAAAGAACGTGAGCGGCTCGAGCAAATTCGTATCGAAATTTTTGTTTATTATAATAGGAAAACCTATTTAATGCTTCTAATCTCTTTAATTATTTGAGAAGCTTCTTTACATTTTCCTTCCACTAATTTTAATATATCTTCCTGTTCCTTTTCTAACTTGGCTACGGTCTTAATAATGTCAGCGGAACTATAAATTACTTGCATAATGTTTCCCAAATTGTGAGAATACTTATCTTTCAAGATGAATTTCTCCCTTGTAGAAATAGTGTACTCAAGATGTACTAACAAAATAATTATCAATACATTAGCGACAATTGGAGGTATATAATTAATTAAAATAAGCAAAGTATCCTCAGAGTCATATAAACCGAAGCTTTCCCATGAAAATAAAATATAAATTGAGCTAGGCAGATATATTAAAGACATGATAATCAGTAAATAAAACCATCTAATACTTTTTCCCATATACTCTATAAACTCTTTCTTTTTCAACGGAGGTACAACATATGTACTGAACATTGCGACATTGAGAAAATTGGATGAAAATAAAATAGAGAGAGTATAATTGATATATAAATACAAGAGGAATGTCGTTAATATAAATGAAATAATAATAGCTATAATTATTTTGAGGGAAACAGTCATGAAATATTTAAAAATGCCCCCAACAAAAAATATAGTTCCAATAGCAGCAAACATAGCATTTAACACTAAAAGAAATTCTTTAGTGCTATCTAGCTCAGAAAAATCTGAAAGAATGGCAAATACAACTCCAATAATCCAAAAAGTCCAACAAAAAATAAAATACACAAATTTCTTATCTCTGGTGTCATATAAGAAATCAATAGACACTCCTAATCCTATAGCTCTTATTGGAATATATAATATTAAACATGAAAATACCACAATATTCATTTTACCTCAAACCTTGAAGTATATAAACTCTAAAAAGCTAATTATTGTAATTATATTTATATTTTTTGATTAAAGCATTCTTCACACCTAAAATCCCAAATTTCTATTAATCGATATTCTATTTTCTTCTTTATTTAAAAGATAACTTTATTTAACTTTATTTATTATACTTTTCTCTCAAAAACTCTTCAGAGTTTAAGAAAATTTCACAATCACAAAATCCTCCAGAATTTCTGCAATCTTCCAAAAATTCTTCTTGTTCTTCTTTTGGTATGTGCATTTCTTCTAAAATAATCTCCGCATTTGTTAAATCGCAACCATTACACCCATTAGTTTCTAATAATTCCTCTAAACGATTAAAAAATCTTTCTAAATCTCTTTTATCCATTTTTCGTTCACCACTTCATTATTTATATATATGATTATCTCTTCAAAGCAGAATTAATAATGTAACCTAAAATTCTTCCTTTTATTGAAAAAAAATCATTAAAAAGTTTGAAAAGTTCTGAATCAAAGGAGGGATTGGCATTTAAATCAAGTAAAAAAAAGTTGGAATCTTGGTCAAGTAACCAGTCATATCTTACATAGTCTTTACAATTTGTAATTAATTTTAAATCACTTAGTTTATCTTCAATATTCTTTAATAAATGCGAATTTTCAATATCACATCTTTTATAGAATTGCTCTACAGGAAGAAGGCTATAATTCTTTTGTTCAAAGTCATAAAACTTTTTTGGAGTTACTTGGATGGTGAATGCTTTAACATCATTACACTCATCATTACCAATAATTAATGTCGTATATTCTCTTGCATTTTCAATAAATTCTTGAATAAGAACTATCTCTTTTTGTCCTAAAATATTCTCTATATATTCAATTCTCTCCATAACTTCTTTAAACGAATTACAAATACTATTTTCATCAAGGAGTAAAGAATCCCCTGAAATGCCCATTTTTACAATAACCGGCGATCTTAATGCTTTAACCTTTTCTTCTAAAAATCTCAAATCAATCCCTTGATAATACATCACTGTATTTGGAAGATTAATTCCTAAATAATCAAATAGAAATAACATGAGATCTTTCCGTTCGAAAAATTCAACATTATTAGCTTGTCGACCTGTAAATTTTATCCCTAAGAAATTAAATAATTCAATGAAAAAGGCATTTTTTGAAAAATCATTTTCATATCCATTATCCGCTAAATTAACAACTAAGTCGATCTGGTCCTTATTTTGTAAAAAGTAATCGATACTCTTATTATGGGCATCTAACATCAAAATATCGTATCTGGCCTTTAATAGATCTAATTCATTTTGAAAATCCTTAAAATCAGTATAACCTTCTATAGGTAATTCAAAATCATAAATTTTTACATTGTTTATCTTATCATAAAAAAGAACTACAATATTTTTCATTTACTTTTTTATATCCTTTTTTATAATAATAATTTAGTTGCATGAATTTTTAAATTTACATTTTAAAAATGAAAATAGTTAAATTCCTCAAAAAATAACCTTTTTGCGAATATTTCTAAATAAATTATTGAAATTAAAATCTTGATAAATATAAGAGGCTTTAACTAACAATTGTTTTTAACTAAAAAGTTTAAATGTTCGTATTTACCATTTCTTTTAATTACTGTAAAATGTTTATTAAAAATTTGAAATTCGTGTTAAGAAAAGCGTGTCCTAATACTGAATGAACGTTAGAATATTTTAAAAAAAGGTGAAAAAATGGCAGTAAAATGTAGCGTATGTGAAAAGGATAGACCAAAAAGAAAGGTTATAAAAAGAATGCCATCATTGGAGAACGAATTACCAGAGAAATACAGTGAATACAAGGAATATATATGCATGAATATTATTCAGGAACTTCGTAAAGATAAGAAATGGTATGATTCTGTATGCAATAATCGTATGCTAGTATTAAAAAAGAGGTGAAAAAATTAATGGAGCCGATTGGACCCTTTTAGGATCAAATTTTAATTTAAATTTAAATAATATTTTATGTTATTCTAAATTGAAATAAAACGCACCAGATATTTAAGAAAAAATTAGTAATTTGGTTACTTTTATCCTTGAATCTCTTATTCGCATTTATTATCGGGCTCACGATTTCTTCAATGACCTCAGAGAGTAGTCCTTTTCTTGGAATCATAGTTATTCCATTACTTGTAATACTTAATTATATATACTTAGATCGATTCCATTTTTGGTTAAGAACAGCATCGAAAGAAGATAAAAAATTAAAGGAGACCAATTAATAAGTGAATGAAAGTATGAGATTAGAAATTAGATTTAGAGGAAAAAAGTATAGCTTTTCTAATTTAGCTCTAATTGTATTTCCTCTAGGTTTAATAATATCAGTGCCTTCTCTCCTTCAATTTGTCGAGACCACCGAAATTATTTGGTTGCAGGAATTGTTTGCGAAACATGTGGTTTTTTTCTTGAATCTATTTTTTAATTTGGGAGCTTATGTATGGTATAGACCAATCTTTTCTTGCCCCTGGTTTATTACCAATCCAGATGATGTTACCGTATATATAAATAATGGATGTACTGGATTTTTAGCAATGTGGATTTTTGTTGCTGTAATTCTTTTTACACCACATTCGCGAAACCCCAAGACTCATGAGGATATATTTTGGAGAAAAGCTATAGCGATTATTATAGCGATTACATTAATCTATCTTTACAATGTGTTTCGAGCCACTATACAAATCTATTTATACTCCCGTGGATTTGCTTGGAGCGTTATTCATGATTCTAATGGGATGTTAGCTATTACTATTACGTTCCATATTGCAATTTTTTTACTTTGTACTAAGTATGTTCCTGAATGGTTTCTTTCAATTTTTTATTCGGGTAAACTCATTATCACTCAGTTCACAAAAAAAAGTCTCGCAGAAATGGTTTACGATATAAAACATAGAGGAGAGAATGAACAATATAAAACGATACGAAAATTATTTAGAAATGAAGGATTGGACTTATATCTTATCAAAATACATGAAATCGATTTGCATTTAATCCAATTCTTAAAAAACAATAAGCATAAATATACCGCTAATGCTATAAAAGATCGATTGTTTGCTCAACAAGAAAAAATCTCCGAAAATTTATTAGAAAGAATTTTATTCATCCTCGCTGATGCTAAATGGGTACTTGCAGAAAATTTTGAACAAAAAACCTATTACTTCTATGGTTTACTAGAGTAACGTTTTAGTTTTAAAGAAACTAGTAAGGTCTGTACTCTTTTTCACAATATTCTTGTAATTTTTTTAAAAGTATTGCACGAGCATCATCTTGATTAATATATGAATAAAGCTATTTATCAGAGCCTACATCATGAATATCATACCTTTTAATACGTTTTTGAGCTACTTATCTTCAAAAGATTTTAGATAATATAGATTTATATAGGTATATTTATTTGATGAACTTATAATAGTAAATCAGATTTATATGCGAATTCCAACGAATAGAGAAGTTTCAATTGTTTTATTTTGTATCATATTGGCAAATTATTCAATAATAACAATTATTTATGCTTTATCTCCTTCCTGGGAATATAAAATTAAAGGAAATCCATATTCGGTCTCAATTTCATCAAATGGAAAATATATAGTTTCAAGTTCGAGTGGAGAATATGTTTATCTTTTTCATCACTCGAGTCCTAATCCAATAAACTCTTATAATACTTCAGATGAAATAGATAATGTAGATATATCTGCCGATGGAAATTCCATTGTTGCAGGTGGTAATTATCGCTTATTTCTTTACAATGTCAGTTCTAACACGCTGTTATGGACCTATGATGCTCAGAATTATATTGCTGATTTAATTATTTCAGGAGATGGAAATTATATCACAATGACGGATATAGATGATATGATTTATGTTTTTCACAGATCGAGCTCAATTCCCCTTTGGAACAAGACTCATACGAGTATCCTTTCAATCGATATCTCGTTTGATGGGAATTTTATTCTTACATGTGGATTTGAAATTTCATTATTCAACTCTTCTACATTCACACCCTTATGGACTTATGGACCAACTATGTTTATGTTTAAAGGAAGTCTGACTTCTAATGGGAAATACGCTTGTGTTGGTACTCGTTCATGGGCAGACTTACCCACAATTTACACCTTTCGAACGAATTCCTCACATCCAATATGGAATTATACTTCAACAGAAGATATAAATTCAATTGATTTCTCTGCTGATGGAAATTACATCATTGCTGGTGATTTTAGGGGAACTCTGCGCTTATTTAATCGAAATTCAGCCATACCTATTTTTTCTTACAAAATGGAAAGTAAGGTGGAAAAATTATGTATTTCTGATAATGGAGATTATTTCGCAGCTGGTTTATATTCAGGACAAATCTTTTTCTTTAAACGTGGTAATTCTTTACCAATATGGTCATATTCCACAAAAGAGTACATACTTTCAATGGAAATATCTGCTGATGGTAATTATCTCTGTGCAAGCACACAATATGGTACGATCCTCCTAATAGACAGGAGTTCACCTTATATATTCGGAGATATAACAATGGTACATGTGATACTATGGTCGACACTTATACTTATTATTTTGTCTTTAGCTTCAATCCCTATTTTTAAGAAAAATAAGAAGTTGTCAAGAGCCTGATCTTGGAATCAACAAATTGAATGATTGTAAAAGTAGAAAAAAATTTTTTATCATGATCATTACAACTGGAATCTCCAGAGATCCAAAGACTATAATATGATTAACTTTATTATACTAAAGAATAAGATATAGTTATATGATAAAAAAATTTTAATGAAAATTTACATTTAGAGTTGATATTATGGGGTTTGACAAATCAATTGAAGATCCATGGGAAAAAGAAGAGTCAGAAGAGAAAATCCTTGAACAAGAAAAACTTGAACAAGAAAGGTTAGAACGAGAAAGACTAGAACAAGAAAAAATACGACTTGAAATGGAACGGCTTGA
>JAEOSD010000202.1 GCA_016840545.1 Promethearchaeota archaeon | reverse complement strand
GCAGACGCTTTTGTCGTTGTGGGGCCAAGAGATTCGAGTGGTATACCAAAATTTATGGAAATTCAATGGAAACCCGAAGAATTCATGAAAGAATACTCCTCTTGGTCAAAAGAATAAAAATCTTTTTCCTTTTTTTATATTTTTAAGATTTTATTATTCTAAGAGAGAATAAATCTTTTTCAGAGTTATTTTTCCTACGTTATTGATAATTAACCACTTTCCCTCCTTTAATTCCCTTAATTGATTAGTTGAATGATGCCCAGTCAATACACCAATAAAGGGACAATTAAGGTTATTAGACAATAAAACATCCTTAGGATGATCTCCTATAACAATAATATCATATCCTGGGTATTTATCTTGTAAAATAGTTTTCAATTTTGGATCTAATTTTCCTAATTCTTTTCTTTCCTCAGTTTCTCCTAAAATATAGTTGAAATACTTCTTAATCTTTAATATTTCAAGTATTTTTTCCGCCATTTCCTGTTTTTTAGAGGTAATTAAGCCCAGGATAAACTTATTTTTCTTAAGCTCTTTTAATTTCTTCTTTACACCTGGTAGAAGATATGATTGATAAATTCCTTTAACCCCATAATATTCTCGAAATGTAGAAGATAGTAATGATGGATTTAAATTAGAAATTTTAGCAAACATATCATTTAAAGGAATTCCAATCATTTTTTCAATTTCTGACTTACTTATCTCTGGAAGATTATATTTTCTTAAAGCATAATTGAATGAATTTACTATTCCTTTCCTGTTATTGATCAAGGTATTATCTAGATCAAAGCTTAAAACGATCTTCTCTGTTTTTTTCATAATTTTTTGTAATAAGAAGGAATTCCTATATTTTAATTTCTAGATAAAATTATATTAAAAAAAAGAAAATTGTGATTTAAAACATTACATAAGGATTGTCAATAATGGATCTCCTAGGAGTGTCATTCCCATTGAGTCAGGATCGCTAGGACCGTGTAATGGATTCCAATACCACAATCTCATGGCTTCACCAAAAGTCTTTCCTTGACTTAGTGGTGTGTAAAAATAGCTATTCATCGTCATACCACCAATTTTTGATGACCCTACTACCGTTAAAGTATTATTAGAAAAGAGATATTGAGTACCTAGATTATTTCTATATTCAAAATTGGTAGCTGAACATGCAAACAGATTATAGAATAGAGGTTTAGTTTTTATATTTAAAATGTCAGTATAATTCACTTTTCCTTCTGCACCATATCCGCCTGGACCAAATAGATGCTCATAAGGCCAAGAATGTACAAAAACATGAACAAATTCATATATATGTGTTAAACGGTTCTTGTAATCTGCAGCTGTTGTTGTGGTTGTAGGTATAGCAACACAAGTTAAATTACTATAAGCTGTCATATCACCTAACCATTCATTCACTAATTGTTGCGATGTCGCCCAATCATCATCAATATACACTAATTGCGAATGAGGGCGAGAAAGTTGACCAGTTCGATAATCATGGTTTCGAGCAAAATAATTTCGATAAGCTGTAAGATGATCTGTATTATTCAACGATTCAGGACATATTCGCCCTATCCAGATTTCAGGGAAAATATCGCCTGTACCATTATTGTGAGCATCAAAGAGCTCATCAGTAGGATCATTGTCAACCCATTCACCATCTAGATCAGTTAGATATAGATCAATTGGATAATTCCTCCATAAAGCCCAAGAGCTATCGTAATACTGCATCATAGCTGAAGGAAAATCTCCAATTAATACAGCTCCAGCTAAACCTTGTGGTTGATTACTCGCATTTATTAAATCATTTCTTAATGCAGTAACGTTATTAATGGACCAATTAATTACATCAACATTATATCCTTGAGCTATAATATCTTGTTTATATTGATTGATCTCTGAAGATAAACTAGAGGAAATTGTGGAATTGACATAAATATTAACTTTTAATCGAGTTTGGCTTGGTTGGTCTTTAAAATATGGTAAGATAAGTGCTAAAGATATAGCAGTGCCAAATAAGATTATTGTAGTAAGTATGATAGCTTTAACATTTTTTCTCATATTTTAAACCCTTAATTATTTTTAGATAAAAAAATCTTAATCAATTCTAAAATTGATCTTTATAAGTACATAGAGTTTGAAATATATATTTATATGGTATAAAATTAGTATGTAGTTAGGTGGCGATTTTAAAACCTTTAAATAACCGTAACAAGTACATTATTTCTTCACTTCCTTGAATGATTCTTTGTATTCCATATGGAAAGTCTTGGAATTCAACTTGTTTCCCTTGAGAAACCCATCCTATAATTAACTGGACCATTTCCTTATACTTTTTTACCGTATGCCCTTCGGATTCAATTTCTGAAATAATTTTTTGAGCTTTCTTTATTTTACCATTTAATATTGAAGATATTGCTGCTAAAACGTAAGATTGTACGATATGAGAATACCCTATTTGTTTTAGATTGGCTGCCTTGTAATAATATTTATAAAGATTATTAATCATTTCATTAAGTAAAAAATCTTTTGCCGTATCAAGTTGCTGGTAAAATTTAATGGATTCTAAAATGAGTGTAGCTGCTGTATAAAATTCTTTATTCTTTAATCCTTCTTTCGCAATTATATATAGTCCCCTAACAATTTGGTTAAAAATACCAAATCTATTAAATTCTAATCGTCCCTCAATAGCAATGTCATAAGCATAAAGATAGCTTTCAGTTGAATCATTTACATTTTCTGTTTTCCAATAATCGTCACCAGCTTTAACATAATGCTTATAGGCCATTTCTAAATTATTCAGTTCTTTAAATGTCACAGCTGCATTGAAAAAATTTGTAGCTGCATCTTCATATTCTTCAATTTTTTCTAAGTAATTACCAGCTAATACAAAGCATGATGCTGATTCAATGAGATTATTATTAATTTCTTGATAACATAAAGCAGCTCCACGATAAAATCGTGCAATTTTTTGAAAATTTTCCTTACTTTTTTCTAAGTTTTCTGCAAGGTTTATATAAGCTCCAGCTTCTTTTTTTGAATAATGAATAAATTGATCCTCATCTTCGATTGATTCATACAATTTCTTCAAGACTTGACAAATTTGAGCTATTATAAGATTATCATTTTCTCCTTCAATACTTTCATACAAACCATTAAAATACTCAATCGCTTCTTGAAGAATATTTTGAGATTTACCTATTTCATCCAATTCTTCATAGCAAAAAGAAATTTGTTGGTAAGAATATGATGATAAATCATAATACTGATATTCTTTTGATATATCTATAGCAGAATTATAATATTTTATAGCTCTCTTAAAGTCATTAATTTTAAGATATAATTCGGCAATATTCTGATAATTTTGAGCAAACTTTCTAGTTTCATCAAACTCCTTTAAAAGCTTACTTTCTTGTTTAAGAAAATCTATGCTATTAATTATATTCTTTCTTTCTAATTTAGAATCACGTAATTTTTCTGCATAAATATCTGCTATTCTTAGATAAATCTCCGCAATTTCATGTAGCCTTGCCTGTAATTTGTATGTAGTTATTTGATTTTCCCATAGTTTAATTGAAAATTTATAGAGTTTATTTGAATGATTGTTATTAAAATCTTCCAATAATTCAGCTGCGGTGTACAAAAATTCACCAGCTTCAAAGTAATCTCCAGATCCAACTATTTCATTAGCATACTCAATAGAATCTTCAATCAATTCTTGAATTTTTCTATCTCTCTCTTTTTGGACTTTTAAAGACTTGATACTTATTACAAGCT
>JAEOSD010000086.1 GCA_016840545.1 Promethearchaeota archaeon | reverse complement strand
TAAAATTAGTAGAGTAAAATAAAAAAATTAAAATTTTAGATTCAAATTTATAATAAAAAAAATAATATTAAGTTATAGTATAAATCCGAAGTATAATAAAAACAACTAACCATATAGCAAATCCAATTATACCGAAAATATAGTAAGCCCAGATGTTTTTCTCTTTTATAAATATTATATAACAAAATAACCATGATCCAAGACCCCCTAAAACACCTACTAAAATATCTGTGGTGATATTTTGCCAGCTGTCAGCTCTACCTTCAAATTTCCAACCTATTTCAATAAACAATGTGTTTTCAAATACCTCCCAAATAATTATAATAATCATAGTGCATATGAAAACAAATAGGAGAGAGAAAATAGGTGTATGTCCTTTGTTCTTTGGGACTGTATAAAAAAGAGAAAAGAAGAGAAAAACACCTATACCAAAACATATGTGTCCTATCGAATAAAAGTCAAACCAAGCAAGACCAACTTGACTTGGATCAGATGCGAAAAGGTCTACAAACAACATTTTTACCCGCTAATAGAATTTTTAAATTATAATTTTATTTTAAAATTCATTTTAAAAATATAATAATATTTAATGAATTTAATTTTAAGTCGTGTTATTATTTGCAAAGGAGAATTGCATTTGTTGCATTTTATCAGAAACAAAATATATATAGCTTTAATGCTTTAATCGGAGCAATTGAAACTGAAGAATCATTAAATGATATTAATATTTATTTTATTAGAGGAAATGATAATCTAATAGTTGAATTAAATAAGATTATAAATAGTAATGATAGAATAATAGTTGGAATTTCTTTTTTTACCACTCAATTATGGGAAATAAAAGATTTAATTAAAGATTTAAGAAGAAAATACTCAAAAAAAGTATTTCTTATAGCTGGCGGTCCTCATCCTACTGGGGATCCATTTGGAACGCTTAAATTAGGATTTGATCTTGTTGTTGTTGGTGAAGGTGAGGAAATAATCATTGAAATTATTAAAAAGATTAAAAATGATGAAAATATCTTCAAAATTAAAGGGTTATCTTTCTGTAATGGTAACAATAACTATATTTATACTGGAAAAAGGCAACCCATAGATTTAGATAAATACCCTCCATTACCTATGAAAAATGTCAGGTTTGGAGCAGTTGAAATAACGAGAGGATGTCCCTATGTATGTTATTTTTGTCAAACTCCTTATTTATCAGGTACTAATCCAAGGCATAGAAGTATTGAATCAATATGCAATACTGTGAAATTAATGAAAAAGCATAATAAAACAGATATAAGGTTTATCAGTCCTAATGCATTTTCATACGGTTCTATAGATGGTAAAACCCTGAATCTTACTAAGTTAGAAGATTTATTAAAACAAATAACTCATATTATTAAGCCAAATGGAAGATTATTTTTAGGTTCATTTCCTTCAGAAGTCCGTCCAGAACATGTAAATAAAGAAACTTTAGGATTAGTTTTAAAGTATGCGGCAAATGATAATATTGTTATTGGAGCTCAGTCAGGGAGCCAAAAGGTTTTAAATTTATGTAATAGAGGCCACACTGTTGAAGATGTATATAAAGCGGTTGAATTAACCATTAAAAGTAACTTAAAAGCTAATGTAGATTTTATTTTTGGATTACCTGATGAAACTGAAGAAGATATAGATTTAAATATTAAAGTATTAAAAGATTTATCAGACATGGGGGCAAAGATACACACACATACATTTATGCCATTACCTCAAACATTGTTTGCTAAGAAACCTTTTCAAAGAATTAACAAGAGAATTGTAAAAGTAATTACTGAATTAAATTCAAAAGGCTTAGCATATGGTGAATGGAAAAGGCAAGAGAAACTGGCTATTAAAATTACTAAATATTTGAAAAATTTTAATTATTTAACCTGAAATCGTAAAATGTTGATTATTTTGTTTGATAAACCCTTCTTTTAACATTGCTTTTAAAATTTTTTTCACCCTCTCTGGATTTTTATCAATCTGTTGAATTATATCCATTTCGTTCAGTGCCTTTTCTTTAACTAGTATTTTTAAAATTTCTCCTCTTATCTCTCGATTAGATCCTTTGAATTTAGATTGTTTTCGGTAATGAGCACTCTTCTTATTTAATTCTGGGTGAGTTTTTTTAAGCATCACTCCATAATCCATTAAACCGTAATACCATTCTCTAGGATTCGAAAGATCTATTGTTTTTTTGGCTACTTTTAATATGTCTTTATCGTATACTATTTTTTTGTCTTGAAAAAAGAAATAGATATACACTCTTCTAATATTTGTTTCTATAAAATAAGTAGGAATATTAAAAGCAAAAGCTAATATTGATGAAGCGGTGTTATATCCAATTTGTGGAAAAGATTTGAGAGTATCAAGATCAGTAGGTAATTTCTCATTATAATTATTAACTATTATATCAGCAATATTTTTCAAGGCAATAGCTCTTCGATTATACCCTAATCCCTGCCAAACTTTTAAAACAGCCTCAAGTGGAGCTTTGGCTAACGCATTAAAATCAGGAAACTTTTTTATAAATTCCATAAATTTTTCAGATACCCTACTCGTTTGAGTTTGCTGAAGCATTATTTCTGAAACTAAAACTCTATAGGGATTAATATTATTTCTAAAAGAAAAATCTCTCCCAGATTTTTTATAATATGAATGAATTATTTCTTGGAAAGTTTGTATTACTTTTTCTGTTAGCCCTTCTTTCTTGTAAAGCTTATAAAAATCATGAATAAATATTTTTTAGCACCTATCTTCCTTATAGATTCGTAAATCTTTGATAAAAAAAGAATTTTATTCCTTTAAGTTATAAATTTATTTAGGTATACTCCAACGATTACTTAGCGATATTAAAAGCAAATTCAGTTACTCCCCCTTCAATTTTCTTTAATGTTAAATTATAACCGGAAGTATCAATTATGTGGAGCATGACTTTGTTTTCAAACAAAATTGTGCCTCCAAATGTTTTATAATTCAATTCCCTTCCAATTTTCACCAAATAATTCAATAAAAATCTTGTAATTCCTAACCCCCTCCAATCTTTATGAGTAACAAACGCAAGTTCTGCTAGTGGGGGCTTAATAGTCTTAAAGAAAGCACCTAAAGCTATAATTTTTGACTCACCTTCTTCTTTTATTTCTCCAACTAAAATCATATCTGTAGTATAATCAATATTGACCATTGGTTGGATTTTTTTATGACGAAAATCATGTACAGGTGTGAAAAATCTATAATATCTATCTTTTTCATCCAAGGAATAGTGAAGTTCTTGAATCATTCTCTCATCAGTCGGTTTTACAGGTCTAATTTTTACTTTTTTGCCATTTTTTAAAGCTAAGGAAGTTTCGTATTTTTCTGGGTAAATAGCTATTCTTCCATCAATAGAAATTGGTAATTTTTGATCTGAATAGATATATTTCCACTTTTTTGCATGCTCTAATAATTCTTCCCGAAAATCTGGGTGTGCTATATTTATCATTTCTAAAACTCGTTCTCTTACACTCTTTCCATAGAGATATGCTATACCCCATTCAGAAACAATATAGTGTACATCACCTCGCGTTATAACCACTCCTGAACCTGGTTGAAGATAAGGAACTATCCTGGAAATAACTTTCCCATCTGGTAATGTTACTGTTGATGGGACTACCATTATAGGTTTTCCGTCTTTTGCTCTACCCGCTCCTCTTACAAAATCGACTTGACCCCCAATTCCACTATAGAACTGGTAACCTAAAGAATCTGCATTCACTTGCCCCGTAAGATCTACTGTAAGAGCCGCATTAATAGCAACTTGTTTCTTATTTTGGGAAATTATAAATGGATCATTCGTATATTCACAGGGATGAAATTCAACCATGGGATTATCATCGCAAAAATCATATAATCTCCTGGTTCCCATTACAAATGAGCAAAGAATCTTATCTTTATGAATTGTTTTCTTTTTACAAGTGACAACTCCTTTTTCTACAAGATCTACAATGCCATCTGAAAACACTTCACTGTGTACTCCCAAATCTTTTTTTCTTTCCAGTTCTATAGTTACTGCATTTGGGATCGTCCCAATTCCCATTTGAATTGTGGATTCATCTTCTATTAATGAAGCGACGAATTCTGCAATTTTAGTTTCTATTTCACCTGGAGGTCCATAATCAAATTCAATAATGTCATGATCAGAAACTATGAAAGCATCTATATCATCCATATGGATAAAAGAATCTCCAAGAGTACGAGGCATTTTAGGATTTATTTCAGCAACAACAAAATCAGCTGCCTCAGCTATAGGTTTGACAATGTCTACATTAATTCCATAACTGCAGAATCCATATCGATCTGGAAGACTTACTTGAATTAAAGCAGTATCTAAATGCATTTTACCAAGCTTAAATAACCAAGGAATTTCTGATAAAAGCATAGGAGTGTAATCTGCTTGTCCTTTTTTAATATATTTGCGAAGCGACTTTCCTATAAAAAAGGCATTATGTCTGAATAAATCTTCAATACCACCCGCGGTTTCATAATAATCAAGATCGCTTAGACTTAAAAAATGCATTATCTCTACATCTGGTAATTCTGGACCAAGTTCTATCAGTTTTTTAGTTAAGTCTATAGGTTCAGCACACCCAGAATCAATAAAAATTCTATCTCCAGGCTTTACATACTTCTTAATAGCTTGATTTAATGATACCTTCTTTTTACTATACTTATTTAAGAAAAATTTGATATCTTCATCACTTATAATAGACAAGAAATCACCTATTTTATTTAATCTTCACATTTATGAATAGGATTTGAATGATTTTAAATATAGGTATATCTAACTATAAATCAATGTTTTTGATCTTATTATTTAGTAATATTTTAGCAAATTATTTAGTTTTAAAAATGTTTTGAATCAAGAATTAAATTTACGATGCGATTAATGTATTTCCCTTTTTGAATTTTACAAGTTCTAGCAACTTTATTGAAATTGAACGATTCGGCTAAAGCATCTAAATATGAAATATTGTATAAAATGGATATATTATTATTATTTTTCATAAATAATTTATCCAATTCTATTTGAATTTGATTATTATTCATATTATTGGATTTTTGCTTTACTCTTTTAATAATTTCTTTTACAGAATCATTAAAATTAATATTTCGAATACTTGAAATTAAAACACTTAAAACAATAGTATAATGAATGACAACGTCAAACTCAGTACCATGTAAAGCAGTGAGCCTAATTTGAATTTCTTGATATATTTCTTGTAAATGATTCTCATCCAAACCCTTTATATCCTTGAAAGGGTTAAAAAATTTTAAATATTTTTGCTCTAAAAATAGATGTATATTTTTGATGAATAAATCTTTAAACCTTTTAACTATTAAACCTGAATTTCTTATTTTTAACGATATCTCAGGGGTTCTTCCAATTATAGTATCACTACCACTTAAATAAAATTGTTGCTCAATAAGATTATCTGTAGCGTTATAGAGTTTTTCCAATTTCATATCTCTTTTTAGAACAGTCAAAAATCTCATTTCCAGTTTTGCAGGATATAATTCCTAAAATATTAATTGAAATTCAATGATTTAATCTTTTTGAAAGCGATAAGGCCTAATATTTCTATTGCTTATAATCAACTACGATAATTTTTCTTGGAAAAACAAGTTATTATCCCCAAAACAGGACCGTTTATCATTAAATATCATGTTTCTCACTTTTAAATAACACGGAATTAATCTTGTTTGCGATCCGATTTAGATGATTATATTTTCGCATTTCTTTTTCGTTTAACATATCAAGATAACCCATACTCTCACTTACTTCAGTATAACGCTCTTTAGCAATATTGCTTATATGATCCAACTCATTTAAGATATCATGATATATCATATTTAACTCCTTTATTCTTTCTGCTTTTGTTGACAATAATTTTCCGATTTTTTTTTCGTAATTAAATTGAATGTAAATAATTCCAGCCACAATCAAGCCCGCCGCAATGAAAATACCAAAGAGCCCAAAAGAAGGTGAGAATAGTTCCCAAATATTATTATACCCCATTTCGATGATTTCCTCTGGCAATACGCCTAAAACTCGACTAAATTGTATTGTCCAAATAATAACCGAAATTAAAAGTGCTAATGCGTTAAACAATAGAGAAATTCTCAAATTTAAGACCTTAAAGTTCCTGATGTCTTTCCTTAAGTAAGAGGTCATAATCGAGAGTGTAATGAGACTAATGAACAATGTGCAAATGGCAAATCCAGAGGGAACCATAATTTCTGGATTAGTTGCTCTTAACCATACGGAACCGTATCCATAAATATTAAACGATATAGCCCCCGAAAGATATAAATTAATGGATCCCGCTGGATTGGAATATGATACAGCAGGAGTAATTAATGCGATAAATAGAAATAACACTGCGACTAAAAATATTACCCATTCATTTCTCTTTTTTTCGCCGAGCATCATATATTGGTATCGTGTAATATTAATTCAACTTTTATTTAAATTTATATCGCTCCCCTTCTTTTATCCACTATAATTTTTAAACAGTTTATTTTTAAAGTGAATAAGTTTTTATCGTAATTTTACTAATAAAACCATAAATTCTTATCTAATTTTAAAAAAAACTAAAATAAAGTGAATTAAAATGGGATTGAAATTAGCTTCTTCAATGGCTATCATTTTCTTGTTTGCACTTATTTATGCTGTAGTTTTTGCGATTGGGATTTGGTTCTTACCTTCAGACTGGACGGGATTATTATTAATGGTTGGTTTTACTGTTTTAATAGTATTATTCCAATATGGTATAAGCCCTCTAATAATAGGATGGATCTATAAGATTGAATGGATACCTTATGAACAATATATTGCTCAGTATCCTCATCTAGGTGATGCTATTGAAAAAGTCGTGGCTCTTCAAGGGATAAAGCCCCCAAGGGTCGGAATCATACCTGACCTCAACCCTAATGCATTTTGCTACGGGTGGACAAAGAATTCTTCAAGATTAGTAATTACTCATGGTATCTTACATTTTCTTGACGAGGATGAACAAACAGCAGTAGTAGCACACGAATTAGGTCACATAATACATAGTGATTTTATATTAATGACAATCGTTTTTGCTATTCCATTAATTCTATTAACAATTGCAAGATGGTCTTATTATGCTGCACGCTTTTCTGGTAGAGGTTCAAGCAAAAAAGACGAAGGAAGTTATATATTTTTGGCCCTAATTGTTATTGCAGTGTTATCATATATAGCATACTATATAGGCTATTTGGTTTCTTTAGTAGTAAGTCGAATTAGAGAATATTATGCGGATCAACATTCTGCAGAACTCACAGAGGATCCTAATACCTTATCTACAGCATTGGTAAAAATAGCTTATGGATTATTAATAGGTGACTCAAAGGAAGAAGTTATTGAGAAAAAAAAATCCAGAGTATGGGCACTTCGGGGATTAGGTATCTTTGATCCTAAAAAAGCACATCATTTTGCAGCTCAAGGTATTGGTCCTTCAGGAAAGTATTCTAAGAATGCAATTCAAGCTGTGGCAGCTTGGGATTTATTTAATCCTTGGGCTAAATATTTTCAACTATATAGCACACATCCCTTACCAGCAAAAAGAATCCAAAGATTAAATGATCAATGTGCGATCTATGGAAAATCTGTGGAAATAGATTTTTCTGAAGCTAGAAAAATTAAAGAGGAACAAGTAGGCAAATCTCTTATTGGTGAGTTTCTTACAGATATATTTATTAAATCCTTACCCACAATCGTTTTCATAGTTCTAATCGCATTAAGTGCGGTTTGGTTATTTGCATACCTAGGATGGCTAAATATTGGAACATTAGCAACTCTTAGTAATCTAACTCTTATGTGGGCTACCGGATTCTTTGTAATGGGCATTAGTTCCATATTGAGAACTGCATTTATGTATAGAAAGGGTTTTGAACCTGCTACTACGCTTGATCTAAAAACTGTGATTAATGTTTCACCTGTACGCCCTATTCCTGCCATTATTGAAGGAACTATCATTGGAAAAGGGGTACCGGGGTATTTCCTTAGCGATGATTTATATTTTCAAGATGAGACTGGATTATTGTATATCGATTATAGATTTGGTTTAAGCATCGTTGATTTCTTTTGGGCACTTACAAAAGTTAATAGATTAATAGGACAACGAGTTAGAATCAAAGGATGGTATCGAAGAGGTCCTGCCCCATATCTACAGATTGATACTCTAGAAACTGAAACGGGTAAACGTTATCGAAACTATTCTAAACATATGACATATATCCTTGCTGTTGTATTTTTCATTATAAGTGCATTAATCTTCTACTACTGGTTTACCACTTTCTTCTTTTAAATTAATCCAAATTTAATATTCTTTTTTATTTTAAAAAATTTAAAAATTTCATTACAACAAGTCTTAAATTAATAAATAGAATTAATCAATATTAAGAATGACAGTTTCTAATAATAAGCATGTTGAGTTAATGGCACCACTAAAGAATTTCAAGTCTTTAAATGCTGTAATTGGAAAAGCTGATGCTGTTTATTTTGGTGTTGAATCCTTTAATATGAGAATGTTCAGTGATAATTTCAAATTAGAAGACCTAAAGAAAATTGTAAGAGTTTGTCATGATAATCATATTAATACTTATCTAACTACTAATGTAATAATCTATGAAAATGAGATTGAAATATTAGATTCAATTTTAGATAAAGCAGTAGACGCCAATATTGACGCGGTTATCGTTCATGATATTGGAGCAATTCAATTAGTTAAAGAAAAAGGACTTAAATTCCATATTTCTACGCAAGCTAGCATTTCTAATTCTTACTCAGCAAGATTTTACGAATCCCTAGGGGCAAAAAGATTAATTTTAGCACGAGAGTTGTCCTTAGAGCAAATTAGTGAGATAAAAAATGAACTAAGAGTCGCAGAAATAGAAACCTTTATTCATGGAGCTCAATGTACTTCGATTTCTGGAAGATGTTATTTTTCTGCAGAATTATGTCAATCTCAAGATTACTCAGCTAATCGCGGTAGATGTGTCCAACCCTGTCGAAGAAAGTGGCGTGTTATTGACGATCAGAATAATGAATTGCTCTACGATGGCGTTTTCTTTATAAATACTAAAGATCTTTGTATGATTGAGCATATACCTAAATTAATCGAAGCTAAGATTGATGCTTTTAAAATTGAGGGAAGAATGAGAGATCCAATCTATATTGAAGAAACTACAGCATGTTACCGAGAAGCCATTAACGCTTACTATGAAAATACACTTACTCATGAAAAAATCAAAAATTGGATAAAAAGACTGACTAAAGTATACCATAGAGGTTTTTCAACAGGCTTTTACTTTGGTTTACCTACCGGCACTGAAATTCAAAGAGATTTTGATGGTAACGTCTCTCAATACAAGAAAATTGAAATTGGTAAAGTTTTAAATTATTATCCAGAAAAAAAAGCGGCAAAAATCCTCTTAACCGCTGACAAATTAAAATTAAATGATGAAATTTTCATTATTGGTACCCATACTGAAACATATATCAGGCAAAAAATCAAATCTATCCAAATCAAACAGAAAAAAAACTTAACTGAAACACCTTCAATATCAACTAATAAAGACCGAATTACTGTTGGGATCACTGTTGACAAACCAGTAAAGAAAAATGATAAAGTATTCAAGCTGATTTAATTATTTTGGATATTAAAAGCTTCTCTTTTGTCAAATATTTTATGGACAACTTTAGAACGTACAAAATTGATTAATAATAAATTTAAAATGAATTAAAAAAAATTAGTATTAGAGAGATATTGTAGAATCTTCGAACCAAATCAACAGTTGAGTGATTTTATTCAAGTAAATCTTCATATGCTTCTAAGGCGAGCTCAATAATTTCTTGAAAGGCCATAGCATCTTGAAGATTTCCTTCTACTGTAATATCTCCGGCCATATAAGCGCTAGTGGCATCCACTTCACCAAAAAGCATACCTGCACCTACTTCTTTAGCGGCTGAGAAAGTAAAGGATGGATTATCGACTTCACCCTCCCCAAATTCGAGAGTTCCATCATGTGCTTTTAACCAGAATCTTGCATCAGCATCAGTAATGATCATCTGGATTGCAATATCCATGTCTTCTAATTCTTCTTTAAGATCCTCATTCTCTTCAGCAATCTGCTTAAATAGTTCGAACATTTTAAGAGTATCTTTAACATCAGCCGCCGCTGCACCGGCGTCGATTTTTCCTTTAACTTCATTTAATAATGCATCATCAACCATTTTAATTTATCAACCTTTCCTTTTAATTTCGTATTTAATTCAATTTGTAGTATAAATAAATGCTATTAATTATAACTTTTTACTACATAAAAAGGTTTTATGTCTTCTGATATATAAATCTTTAAACATTGAAATTTTAACTTATTCTCGATTTTTGTTAAAAGTGTAAATTAATTTAGAGTAAGTTTTCATAATTTATTTAAGACGGTAAAATAAGTACCTTAAATTGTAGAAAAAAAATGTAAAATATAAAATAAAAAATGTTTTAGTTAATTTTTATTATGGGTATTGAGGTACACTTGTTTTAATCTGTAAGATCTTCAAAAGCTTCAATAGCTAATTCAATAATTTCTTGAAAGGCCATAGCATCTTGAAGATTTCCTTCTACTGTAATATCTCCAGCCATATAAGCACTAGTAGCATCAACTTCTCCAAATAATAATCCTAAAGCAACCTCTTTACTAGCAGAAAATGTGAAGGATGGGTTATCGGTTTCACCCTCCCCATATTCAAGGATGCCGTCGTGAGCCTTCATCCAGGCCTTTGAGTCCACATCAGTGACAATCATTTGGACAGTTATATCCATGTCCTCTAGTTCTTCTTTTAAGTCCTCATTTTCCTCCGCAATTTGCTTGAAGAGTTCGTACATTTTCAAGGCAAAGCTAATATCAGTCGCAGCAGCTCCTGCGTCTAATTTTTCCTTAACATCATTAATTAATGCTTCATCTACCATTTTGGTTTTTCAACCTCTTTTGTGTGTTAACCCTTTTTAAACTTGAATTTTATATTTTGAATTTTATTAAATATGGTGATTTAAATAATGCGTTTTGATTTAAAAAACTTTGAACTTTTAATGAAGTTTTAGCAAAAAGTTTTAATTGATAATTTTCAATAGATTGGATAAAGTAGAGAATAAAAATTAAAATAGCGCCCACAGCGGGATTTTCTTTATGTGTGGAAAGCACACATTACTTTGAACCCGCGTCGCAGGAGTGACAGTCCCGAATGCTAGACCGGGCTACACTATGTGGGCTTAATTTATAATGCTATATCAGAAGAAATAAAGAAAACTATAAAAATTTTATTCTCGTATTTTGCTGTTAGGTAGATGAATAAAAAAAGTTAATAAAGATGATGATTAATTTTTCTTAAAAAATTTGACAGTTTAATTATAGAAGAAACAAAAATATTTAGAGAAGAACAAATAAATAAGTGTTTAAAGATAATCAATTATAGGTATAAGAAATTTTGATATAAGAATAATACCTTTCATAGAATAATGGCTAATCACGATCCTATTAATTCTTTATTGGATATTTTAGAAAAAGATGCGTCTCAATTTGTAAGAGTATTAGATAGAATTATAAAGATTGGGGTAAAAATCTTCAATTCAACTGAAGAACTCCAAGAAGAATTGCTAGGATTTGATGATATTTACCAAACATACATTACAGATATGGATTTCAATTACTGGCTCAAAGTTACAAATGGGAAAATTGAATATAAAAGGGGTGTCAATCCAGATGCTCCATTTAAGATGAATTATACAAAGGATATGATAATTAAGATTCTTAAAAGAGAACTTAGTGGAACTGATGCATTCATGAGAGGAGAGATTAATGTCGAAGGAAGCCTAACTCAAGGTTTAAGGTATATAAAACTATTTCGTACTTTTTTTAAATATGTACAAAATAGGAATAATTCTAGTAGTTAAAAGATTCTTATCATCGCTATATTATATCGTAATATATAGAACGAATTTTTAAATGATCATAAGTTAAATGATATTACAATCCCCAATATTAAAATTTAATCTGGAAGTTGACTTTAAGATATGACAACTGACACGAAAGTGCTTTATTCAATGTTGCATACACTTGAATTAGCTGATGATGCATTTAAGACGAATATTGATAAATTAATTAACATAAGTATAAAGATCGCTAATAAATCAAGAGATTTTCAGGATGAATTAAGATTATTTGGTGATATTCTTTTCCACCTTTATTTAAAAGATATCGATTTTAATATTTGGATTAATAATTCAGATGGAAGTTTAGCATATAATACTAGTTTTTATGAGCCCGAATCTGAAAAAACGAGGACAATTCATTTTATTCTTACTAAAAATATATTAAAAAAAATATTCACTAAAGATTTGGATGCCGCAGAGGCTTATATGAAAGGTTTAATTGAGTTTGAAGGAAGATCCTCGGATGCAATGATAGCAAAAAACATATTAAAGACTTATTTTTACTATCTGGAACATATTTAATCAGTTTATTTCTGATTATAAAAAAATTTTTTAGAGATAGTATATGATAATATTCATAGATTCCTAATTTTTAGGGCCTATAATCTAGTCTGGATTTGATTTTCCATTCAAGAAAATTGACAGAAAGGGTGCCCGGCTTCGGACTGGGATGTCGCAGGTTCAAATCCTGCTAGGCCCGCTCTTTTATTATTCTTTTAAAAGGAAAGTACAATAAATATAATTGAAACTATTAGACTAATTAAAGTTTTTTACCCATATTTATTTCTCTATGGATTTTTTTTCTTTTTTTTTAATTTAATGATGTATAGTGAAAATATAAAATATTTTTAGTAATAGAACTAATAATTTTCTTTTGAATCTAATAATCTATAAGGATTATACTTAAATGTTAAGCTGATCCAAAAAGTTATAAAACAGATATGAAAAATGCGTGTAATTATCGTTTATAAATCTTCAAGCTCTTTTTTATGGTTGGTGTTCCGGAAAAAAGGGGTTCTAATCAATAATTTTCGATTTGATACAGGTAAAGAATCAGTTTTTCTATCATATCCTGATTTTGAACCATATAGAAAAATTCTTCTAAAAAACAAAAAGTGTAAGAGATAATCCTCTTATTCAGGGGAAATATCCTCTGTTTTAGATTATTTTTAATAAATGAGTTTTTTATAACA
>JAEOSD010000085.1 GCA_016840545.1 Promethearchaeota archaeon | reverse complement strand
ATTTCTTTAATACGTTTTTCCCATTTAACCATTTTTTGCTTTACTCCAAAAAAAATATTTCTAAAAAATTGCCCAATTTCAGGCATTTTGTAAATATATGGGCCCTTATTGGATTTTTTTCTTTCAATGTAACCTATTTTAATAAATCTATTTAATTCTTCAGAAATCTTTCCAGCTGAAAAACCTGTAAGCTTTTGAAGATTTTTTTGAGTTAGTCCTTTTCTAGTAAGAAAGTATGCTAATATTGTTGCAGAATAATGGGTATATCTATAAAATAAATTAGTTACAAGAAATTGAATAATTTGATCTTCTATTTCTTTTATTTCTGAATCTAAAATTTCTAATTTAATTAATTCTTCTTTATTTGACATTTTAGTTCCCATTTATTCATTAAGATAAGGTTCTGTAAAGTATTTAACAAGTCTGCTAATATTATCTAAAAATTTCAATATTTCCTCTATTCTACTTGATAATAATTGGTACCCTTTCTTCTTTTGATTGTTAAATTCTTCTAACTCCTTCTTTTTTGAGAAAATAAATTGATATGCTCGGGATGCATTTTCCAATCTACTCTTCTGTGACTTTAGAAAAAGATTCTTATTATCACCTAAAGAATAGGTATTTACTCTTACTTTCTTTTTTTTGTGAGGAATTAATACAGGTTTCTTCTCAATAATTCCAGTGTTCTCTAAAATTGATAAAATATTAGAGATTGATCCTAATGAAAATCCTGTTAATTCTTTTAACTGTTTTTGGGTTAATTTTCTATGGATAAATAAATATGCTGCAATATCGGTATAAGCGTTTCCTTTTGGATTCTCTTCCGTTAAATCTGAAAAAAATTCAACTAATTCCTGTTCAAAATCTTTTAACTTTCCTTTAAGTATATGATTTGATAATGATTCATTTACCATTTCCTAATTAAATCATATTATCTTTGGCATTTATATGTTTTCATATTTCATGAATTTCAAATATTGTGAAAACATTTAAATATTATTTTATCCATTTATTTACTGTGAATTAAACTTTAAAAAAATTTTAAACTACTCATTAAAGGATATGAAATGAATGTAATTGAAGTGAAAAATCTTAAAAAATACTATAATCGTGGTAAGGTAATGGGAATTGAAGATATTTCATTCAACGTTCCACAAGGATCCCGTTTTGGTTTTTTGGGTCCTAATGGAGCAGGTAAAACCACTACGGTACGCTGTTTACTTGGTCTATTACAAATTGATGCTGGAGAGATCTCCATCTTCGGTGACAAAATTGATCCAAGAGTGGATGTAGAAATTCGAAATCGTATTGGATATTTACCAGGAGAGTTAGGGCTCTATAAAGATTTAAATGCTTATCAACTAATTAATTATTTCGCAAGATTATATGATGTAGATATCGATTGGGATTTCATTAAAGATGTAGCAAAACGTTTAAAAATAGATATGACAAGGAAAATAGGCGAATTAAGCAAAGGGAATAAACAAAAAGTAGGAGTTTTAGCAGCAATTATGGGAAAGTTTGATATTTTAATTATGGATGAACCTACATCTGGATTGGATCCCTTAATGCAATCTGAGTTTTACCGTATTATATCTGAACGCCAAAAGGAATCGAATTGCACTGTATTTATATCTAGTCATGTACTTCCGGAAGTAGAAAAATTTTGTGATCGTGTTGCTATTATAAAAGAAGGGAAAATTGTAGAAATCTCTGATGTTCAAGATCTTAAGGAGAAAAGCTTAAAAAAAATAGAGCTAGATTTTGCGACAAAATCAGGTATGAAAGCGTTCCATTCATATTTAACTTCCAAATTTCCAGAAGCGGTTGTAAATTATAGTTTTGATGATCATATCTCTTTTCTATTACCTCCTAAAGAAACACGAGATCTCTTAAAGTATTTTGGCGAGAAAAGATGGAATGGTGAAGAAATAAAGGATTTTACGATTCAGCATTCTAGTTTAGAAAGTATATTTTTACAGTATTATAAAGATACAAATTCAAAAAAAGGTGAGATCGCATGAAAATTTTCCAGATTATTTTAAAAGAAATAAAGGATAGTTATAAGGGGATTTTAATTTTCACAGTATTATTATCATTATTTTTCATGTGGTTTGTATCTTTTTATGACCCTGAACTATTTGCTGGAATGGAAGATATACTTGATAGTTATCCAGATGCAATAAAACAACTTGTAGGTGACTTCCTTTCATTAACAATCTTTAGTGGTTATATAAATGTTTACCTATTTGCTTTAGCTTGGTTTTATTTTGGGCTATATTTTATAATGAAAACAACTCAAGATATACCAAAAGAAATCGAGAATAAAACAATTGATTTAGTCTTATCCAAACCAATTAAAAGATGGAAATTTGTAATTGGAAAATACTTTCACTATGTCTTCTTAACATTTTTCATGGTAATTTGTGTGGCCTTATGTTTTTTTCTTGGAATCTTTATTTTTCCAAACGTAACCCCTTCAGAAGTATATTTTATTGAATTGATTGTTGCATTTATATGGCTTTTTGTGTTTCTAGTTGCTTTAATTAGTACAAGCTTAATTCTCTCAACATTTTTAAAACCACGTAGAGCACTCGCACTTGGTTTGGGCATAGTTATCTTTTTCTATATTATTGGAGCATTCTGGGAAAATTTTGATGAGAGCTTACAAGGAATCAAGTACACAAGTATTTTCTATTATTTTGAAACCTCAAATCTCCTTGTAAATCAAGTTTGGGATAATGTGCTTCGAGACATCCTAATATTAACTGGCTATTCTGTTTTCTTAGTAGTAGCATCTATCTTAATCTTTAATAGAAGAGATATTCCAGTTTAAAAAAAAATTTATTTTATCTTTCTATTCACTATTTCTTTTATGAAATAGGAGGTAACGGTCTCTGCATAAGTATTTGGTCCAAATCCCGCATCATACCCTAATTCTTTCGCTAATTCATTACTTATTCTAGGACCACCACAGATTAAGATTACTTTATCTCTTATAGCTTCTGCTTCTAAAAGTTCTACTAAATTAGTTAGATTTTTTAAATGAATATTTTTTTGAGTAACTGTTTGGGAAACAAGAAGAACGTCTGCTTTCATTTCTATTGCCTTCTTTATAAATTCTTCATTTGTCACTTGGCTTCCCATATTATAAGTTTCAATCATTTCATAGCTTTCAAGTCCTTTATGTCCCGCATAACCTTTCATAGATATAATTGCATCAATTCCAACAGTATGAGCATCTGTACCCGTAGTCGCACCGAGGACTATTACTTTACGACGTATATTTTCTCTAATATATTCATCGATTTCTTTTATTGACATTATTTCTACTTCTACGGACTCAACTCTAATTTTTGTATAATCTATTGAAAAATCTAAACGACCATATAGGATGAAAAAGGTAAAACCTACATCGAGCTTTTCATGATAAACAACATCAGGATCTTCTAAACCCATTTTTTCAGCAATAGTTTTAGCAGCTAAAATTGCCTTTTCGCTGTTATCTACAGGAAGAGTAAAACTAATTTGGACTTTTCCATCATTTATCGTGTCACCATACGGTTTAACTCTTGTTAAATCGATAACTTTACTTTTTTCCAATTTAATCTCCTCCTCTTTTTAATTGTTTTGCCATAATTTCCATAAAAGGATTATAATAATATTTTTCTCTTTTAATTACTCCTTCCAATCCTTTGCCACCATCAATTGATCTCTTGATATTAGCAAAAATTCCTTTTTCAATTGTATTAAATAAGCCTTGTTTTTCAATTTCTTGTAGTAATTCAATAGATTTATTTAAAACCTCCCTAACTCTTTCTTCCATAATACCCCCTTTTTTAAAAGTAATTTCTTCACTAATTGATTTCATATTTTTGAATATATATCTTGCATTTTCGATAGACAACGCTCTATCTGACATAAATGGCGTATGTATTGCCTCTGTTAGCATACCTAAAAGGTGTATACGTTGGTTAGTCATGATTGTAATCATATTGAATAATGTATCCTGAATATGCCCTTTAAAGATATTTCCAGTCATATATTTTGTTGGAGGCATATATTTTAGTGGAGCATTAGGGAAAATCTCTCTTGCCATTTGTGCTTGGGCTAATTCATACAAGAAACCATTTTCTAAGTCAGGGTTCATTTCGAAAGCATGACCTAATCCCATTTGTTCGTCTTTTAATCCAGCAACTAACGCGAACTGTTCATTAATAAACTGAGATGCTAAAACGGTATGAGCTGCTTCATATGCATCCGCAGTAGTGAGATAATTATCTTCACCAGTGTTAATAATAACCCCTACATAAGCATTAATCATTCTTGAAAAATATTGGTCAATAATAGTTCTTTGCATGTTAATATCTCTAAATAAAATACCATATAAAGCGTCATTTAACATTACATCTAATCTTTCAAAAGCTCCCATTGCTGCAATTTCTGGCATGCATAATCCAGAACAATAGTTAGTTAATTTGATATACCTTCCTAACTCTTCACTAACTTCATCTAATGCTTTTCTCATAAGTCTAAAATTTTCTTGCGTGGCATAAGTACCCCCATATCCTTCTTTGGTTGGACCATAAGGTACATAATCGAGAAGACTCTGACCAGTAGATCTTATAACGGCTATAATATCTGCTCCTTGTCTTGCGGCTGCCTTAGCTTGGATAATATCTTCATAAATGTTTCCAGTAGCTACAATCACATAAATATATGGCCCCTTTTTATCACCAAATTTTTTTATGAAATATTCTCTTTTTTCTTTGTTTTGTTTAATCTTTTCAAGGGTTTCTTTAACTATGGGACTTATTACTTCCTTAATTTCAGTAAGCTCCTTTAATTGGAATTCATTCAAATCTAAATCTTCAGTCGAAACTTTTTCAGCGATTTGTTGTGGTGTTAATCCTGTATGGAGCATTGCATTTCCAAGAAAAATGGCAGCTCCTTTTCCAAGATCATCCCTTTTATTTATATTATCCACCACATTATTAGGCAATGGAACACCAAATTCATCAATACCATCAATTCCTAATAATCTGCATACAGTCCTCTCAATAGTCGTCGTAGTATGTTGGTCAATAAAGTTTTGAGTATCAATAGCAATTTTTCTGGCAATTTCTCTTGCTTTTTCTACAACCATAAAATCAATATTTAATTTGCTTTCGTTTATTTTCATATTTATTCCCATTTCTCACACTTTTTTTGTAAATTATAATTTATGTTAAATATCAAATAAATCCTTCATCCACATGGTCCAAGATCATAGATAGGAATTTTAATATGTTGCTTTAATAACCTTAAAAATTCACTCTTATTAAACTTATATCCTTCCGGAGATGTTGGATTAATGGTTATGGCAATAATTTTTATGGGATTTAAAACTTTTAAAAATCCTCCTTTTTTTTGAAACTTTTTAAATGTATTTTTGCTTAAAAACAATTTAGTTCCATCTTCGACTAAAAATGTCAAATTCTTATATTTATTAGTTAATTTCATCAAATCCTCTAATAATTTACCTGTTAAAGCTCCTTTAATTACAATAAATTGCGATTTATCATCTAAACTTCCTGTAATTTCTTTTGCTGCGTCTAGTGCTGTTAATAAACTTAGCTCCTTAATAGAATTGTCTTTATTAATTATTCCAATTTTGTTTTTTTCTAAAATTTTTCTTGCTAAATTTAAAATCAGCGTGTCAGTTTCACTTTTAAGAGTTAATAATTCAACTGTATGGACAGTTAAATCGACTACATTGGTTAAATCCTCCGAAACCGAGGCACCAGTAGATAATATCGTTGCTTCAGATATTAAAGGAGTTGCGTAAGCTCTTCTGTCAAATGCACCATCCACTAAAATAATATCACATCCAAGATCCTTCAAATTTTTACATACAATAGATAATTGATGATTTATTGAAGGTCCTGCAAGTTCGATTAAGCCTGGAATAATTGCTTTTGCAATTAGGACCTCTCCCATTGGGGTTTGTATTCCTGTTTTTTTAACAATCTCTGCTTTTATTTCACTATTTTCTAAACTCTGCCGAGCAGTTGCAACATAAGTTCCCTCCTTTATAAAAATTCTTGGCTTCGGTAAGGTCGTTATCACATCATACTTTTCTCCATCCCTTCCTATAGATGTTAAACCAAGTTTATGGCCTTTTAGATTCTTTATCATATAGTTTAATGTAGTGGTTTTACTAACATTCTTTGCAAGACCTATTATTGATATAATCGAATATTTAGTAATACTGTTAAGAAAATTAGTTTTAAAATCCATTTTCTGACTATAGTTAATGAGTTTCTAATAATAAGAGAAATAAATCTTCTTTATATAAATCTTAAATTATGCTTTAAATTAAACTTAATTTTTACCCTGAGTCTTTAGTTCTTTTTGACTGAGATTTTCATATCTATTCCTTTTTCGCCTTTCGTATAAGGTTTGATTGGTCTTGATTTATCTATTGGAGCATTACACACCCAACATACATTTTCTAAATTGGTTAATGTTTTAGCGCAATTTTCGCAATAGATCGCATCACATTCACATACATATGAAAAACCTACTATATCTCCTTTACAAACTAGGCAGATTATCCGCTCCTCATGAATTGGTATTTTATCTTCACTTGTTTGAATTGTTATCATCCGACGATTTCGAAGCATTAGGTTCATTTGTTCACCAATATTGGCTAATTCCATACGTTCAGTTATAGTTGCATTTAACTCCTTTAATTGTTCCCATAATGTTAACTGACTTACTAATTTATCATGTTCGGTCTCAATTTTTTTATATAAGCCACTGAGCCCATTTCTTTCGGTTATTTGTTGGGCTTGAATAAAATGTCGTCGAGCTTCTCCAATATTTAGGTTTATTAATGAGATTTTAGCCTGTAACAAATAAGTTTCAGCTAAAAGCCAATACGAATTTGAATTTTCAGCATATTCTAGGAGGCGAGTAATATATGTCTTTAACTCGACTAGCACTTTTGTATCATTAGTTATACGTAATTCAACCAGCAAAAGGTCAGAAAGTGATAATATTGCTAAAATTGTAAAATAAGTCTGAAAATTTTCCTCAATTATCTCTTTCAATAATTTTTCTGCTTTGACCCGATTCTTAGCTCTTGGACTTGTTTTTAGTATATCAACCATGCTAAGGCGATATATTAGATTAATCCATTCATTTTCCTCTTGATCTCTAATTTGTTTTATGCTTTCAAGGTACTGTTGGGCCAGTTCAAGATCATCCATATCTACTGTTATTTCAATTAACGTACCATAAACAAGAGCTAAATCTGAAGGGAGTCCGAGTTCCTTGCATATAGCAATGCTTCGCTGTAAATATTCTAAAGCTCGATCAAGTTCTCCTTTCATTCTATAATTACTACCAATGGTGTTAAGCATTAATGAGATTCTTGGTTTGTTATTAATTTCCTCGAATATTGCTAGGCCTTGCAATCCGTATATGATAGCTTGATCAAAATCGCCTCTCATGCCATAAGTTAACATCAGAGTTCTTAATACCATTGCAATACAGTACTTATTCTCGCTTTCCTCGGCAAATGACAATCCTCGCTTTAGATAATCTAAAGCATAATCAAATTCACCTTTATAGGCGGCATGTAGCTGGGCGATTATCCTCATAGATTCAGCAATCTCACGTTTGATGCCGAGTTCTTCTCTTAATACCAAGCTCTGATCTATAAAGTTTAGTCTCTGATCGAGATCAAAGAAATCAAATGAACTTTTAATGAAAAAAATATGAGCTTCTCGTTGCTTGTATTCAGCTGATAAGTTTGGAGTGAAACTCTTTAATAGATTTTCGGATTGGGTTGTTATATTGAAAGCTTTTTCATAATTATTAATCCAAAGTAAAGCCTGAGCGTTGTAATTCAAGGCATCAATTGAGAGGAGATTTTTACCAAGTTCCAAACTTTTTTTATATGTTTGTTTAGCCAGGTTGGCAGCATTTTTATAGCACCCCTGCTGAATTAGCAGGTCACACTTGAGAAGATGACATGATACAATATTATAAACTGTAATTCCCTGCTTTTTCTCGAAATCTGAAAGAATCTGGAATGCTTTATCAAAGTTTCCCTCATCTATGAAGCGTTTTACGAAACTAAATTCCTTGGGTTCTGAATTAGACAAATTTTAATCTGATATTAATATGATTTTAGACAAAATTGGTTAATATAAATAATACTAAAGATTAGAAGTAATTTAAGTATATTTGCTACGAGTAATTTTTACTTAGAAAATTATTTCCTTCTTAACTTTCTTTTTAAATCTGCGGGTTCAATAGTGACTTTTTCACCACTTAGTAATGCACTGACTCCGATTTGTTTTTCGCAGTCTTCGCAATGACAATTGGGAACATAATTTTCTGGTTCTTCGTATGTAGTGATTACACCTTCAAAATTTCTCAACACAACACGTTTATTTCCTTGAGAAATTGTGTAATCTGGCATTACTGGAATTTTTCCACCCCCTCCAGGAGCATCTACTACAAACGTAGGAACGCATAAACCCGATGTATGTCCCCTTAGACCTTCAATTATTTCAATACCTTGAGCGACACTGGTTCTAAAGTGTCCTAATCCTCTAGAAAGATCACATTGGTAAATATAATATGGTCTAACTCTTATTTTTACTAATTCTTGTACTAATTTTTTCATAATATGAATACAATCATTTATCCCTCTCAATAAAACGGACTGATTTCCAAGAGGCATCCCAGCATCAGCTAGCATTTCACATGCTCTTGTAGAATCTTCTGTGATTTCGTTAGGATGATTAAAATGTGTATTAAACCAAATAGGTTGATATTTTTTTAACATTTCACATAACTCTGGAGTAATACGGAAAGGATTGGTAACTGGTGCTCTAGATCCTATACGTATTATTTCAACATGAGGAATTTCTTTTAATTTCTTTAAAATATCTTCTATGTTTTTATCAGATCTTATTAACGCATCTCCCCCAGATAAAAGCACATCCCTAACAGCAGGAGTATTTTTAATATACTCTATACAAGCGTCTATTTGTGATTGTGGTGGAGCCATATCATGATGACCTGCAAATCTTCTCCTTGTACAATGTCTACAATACATTGAACAATTTTCTGTAACTAGAAATAGTACTCTATCGGGATAACGATGAGTTAATCCCTCAACAGGAGAATCCACATCCTCACTAAGTGGATCTTCAAGTTCGCCGCTATATCGTTCCAATTCCTGAATTGTGGGGATTGCTTGTTGTCTTATTGGATCATAAGGATCATTAGGATCGATTAATGATAGATAATAAGGTGTAATTGCCATCCTATACTCTTGGAGGATTCTAGGATCATCTTCTTCCTTGGTTAATGTGATGTACTTTTTAAGTTCTTCTAATATTGTTATCCTATTTTTAACTTGCCAACGCCAGTCATTCCAATCATCATCACTTATATGACCAAATAATTCTTTACGTCTATTTACTTTCATAATTTTTCATAATATTTTTTTACTTCAGCTTAACAATTAATGAAACATATTTTTGTTCAAATATTTTTCGAAACATTCTCCTCAATTAATACAATTATTAGATAATACGCTGATTTTTAAGATTAGATTTATATTTTTGAAAGAACTATTTATCTTAGTTAGTTTCAGGAAAACCAATTCGCATGAAATATAAGCAGAAGATTATATTAGATATCGTAATTTTAATAATCTTAACCCTTAAAACATTTTTCGAAACTTAAATTAGAATTTGATTAAAATTAGCTATATTTCTCTTGAAATATCTTTTTAAGTATCTCAGATTCATTTAAAAGATCTAGAGCAATTTTAGCATGATTTACTGTATACCCATTTCCAATAATCATTGTCACATCTTTACCTACTCCTTCGGCACCTAATGCTGCTTTTGTAAAGCTAGTAGCCATAGAAAAGAAATAAACAACTCCTCCATCTCTCACAGGTAATATACTTGACATTTCAGTATTGGGAATACTCAAACAGTTTATCGAAATATCAACTTCTTTTCCATTATTAACTTTTAACGTTTCTTCTAGCACATTTAACGGCTTTAAAACATCAGCTATAATAATTTCGTGACAAAATTCTGTAATTTCAAGGAATTTAGCTCTTTTTTCATTTCTAGCTTGACCTATAACTTTTCCTGTTTTTCCAACCATTTTTTTGGCCATACAGGAACACATTAGTCCTGATTTTCCAGTAGCACCAAGAATTAATACAGTATTACCTTCTTTTACAAGGTTTTTTACTTGAGCTGGAGCACCTGCAACATCAAGAGCTGCCAATGCTAACTTATCTTCAATATCTTTAGGAAGTTTAGCATAAATTCCACTTTCAAAAAGAATTGCTTTACCTTTAATTTCAACACGGTCTATTTCTGGATAAATTTTAATAATTTTATCTATTTTAAGAGGTGTTAGAGAAAGAGAAACTAATGAAGCAATCTTGTCCCCGACCTTTAAATCAATTTTATCTTTTAAAACATCTCCAATTGCTTCAATTTTACCGATTAGCATCCCTCCTGAACCTGTAACTGGATTTTGCATTTTTCCTTTTTCATCCACGATTGCAATTATTAAATCTTTAATTTTCTCGAGGTCGCTCTTTGTCACTTGTTTTAACTGGGTAAAACTAGCAGAGTCGATGTTTAAATAATCAACATCGATTAAAATCTCATTATCGTATATTTCCATATCATTTGATATTTTATTTGCTGATTGTGGTAAAGCACCAATTGGTTCAATTACTCTATGAGTCCCATATTTATTTCCCTTTTTTATACTTAATCACCTTCCACTAATCCTAAATGAATTCTTTTAACCCTAGAATTTTTCTTGTATCATAAGGGGCTGCAATCTCTCTACCAAGCTCATTCGCGATTCTTACTACTTTCTCTACTAATTGTGCATTAGATTCAGCTAGTTTTCCTTTAGAAATATAAAGGTTATCTTCAAGTCCTACTCGAACATGGCCTCCCATAACTATTCCCAAGGTAGCTATAGTAAATTCATGTTTTCCAATACCCGTGACTGTGTATGTGGAATTTAGAGGTAAAGTTTCCACTAAAAAATTTAAGTCTCTTGCTGAAGCGCTTATACCTCCATTTACTCCTAAAACTAAGTTAAAATGCATTGGATCCTTAATAAATCCTTTCTTATGTAATCTCAATGCCATATCTATCATTCCTTTATCGAAACACTCCAATTCTGGTTTAATTCCTCTTTTATACATCTCCTCTGCAAAGTATTTTATTGTAGTTTCTGTATTAACAAATATTTCATCGCCCCCAAAATTCAATGTCCCGCAATCCAAGCTAGCTATTTCTGGAGGAGGTTCTATATATATTGGTTGAAGTCGCTCTTCATTACTCATCCCTACCGCTCCACCTGTTGAAGGCATGATGATTACATCCGGACATCTACTTTTAACTTCTTCGATACATGCTTTAAATCTATCTTTATTTTGAGTTGGAGTCCCATCATTCTCTCGTACATGTAAATGAATAATACTAGCTCCTGCAAGAAAGGCGGCTTCTGCTTCAATCCCGATTTCCTTGACAGTATAAGGAATATTGGGATTTTGATCTTTAGTTACTTCTGCTCCACAAATAGCTGCTGTAATTATAAGTTTTTCCATAAATTTTTCATTAATTAAATATTTTATATAATAGATTTTATAACATTTTTTTAATCTCTGCAAATGATTCTGCTATCATATCTGCGGCATAATCTAAATCCTCATATGTATGCCGATAACAGATATACCCATGATGAAAAGGTTGTAAAAAAACTTTACGCCTGATAAGTTGTCGATAAAATTCTTCTCTCAATTTTCTATAGAGAAAATTAGGATCTGCAGTGAAAGTGATATAGGGCATCCAAGGTTGCCCTGAATAGTTACATGGAATATCATAATCTTGAATGCTTTCTCTCACTCGCTTAGCAAAATAGTTACCCTTCTCACTAATACTTTTTAACACATTATCACGTTGCAATATTTCAATTGTCTTGAGTGATGCAACTTGAGCAAGACTATTAGGGAAAAAGGTTGAGCTTAAAAATACTTTTTCTACTAAAACATCCATATATTCTGTTTTCCCTACAAGTGTGCTTATTGGGTAGCCATTACCCATTGCCTTTCCAAACGCAGCTAGATCAGGGATGACGCCATACATTTTTTGTGCTCCTCCCATGTCTACTCTAAAGCCTGTTCTTATCTCATCATAAATTAATAACGCATTATGGTCAGTCGCTAATTCACTTATTCCTTCCAAGAAACCTGATTTGGGTAACTCAACTTCTCGACCCCCCGGTGTATGTATTGGATTCACAATAATAGCTGCAACCTCATCTTTGTGATTTTTAAATAATTGTTCGACTTCTTCTAAGTGATTAAATTCAAATTCATAAAAATCCTCAAATAGCTTCTTAGGTATTCCCGCTTCAATTCCATGGACCTCACTGAAGGCATCATACCAACCATGATATCCACAGCTAATAACTTTTTCCTTTTTCGTATATGCTCGTGCAACTCTTATTGCTGCTGTTGTTGCATCAGTGCCCATTTTCATTAATACCATTTTTTCACAGCATGGAATTAGATTTCTAAGGATTTTGGCTAATTGGTTTTGTATTGGTTGGGTTAATGACATACAAAAACCTTTATTTTTAATTTGTTCAATAACAGCTCTATCAATTTCTTCCTCTTGATGACCGATAATTATAGGACCGTATGCGCAAAGCATATCAATATATTCATTTCCGTCGACATCAATCACTTTTCCTCCTTTTGCAGTTTCAAAAAATATAGGATATTCTCCTTCTACAAAATTATAGGGCCTACGAATACCTAATATTGCCCCTGGAATTAAGTTCAGAGCTTCTTCATACAATTCAAATGTTTTTTTTAAATTTAGTTTGTTAACCATAAAACTTCTCCATTTTAAACTTTAAAACACGTAAGTAAGAAATATAATAATTGAAATATTTTAAATGAATTTCTTCTTAAAATCTGGAATCTAATATCTCATAAAACTTTAGATGATATTAATTTAATTTCATAATGGGTATAATACCTATGTTTTATATTAAATAAAAGAAGCATTTTAGTATACTCTTTTTTATTCTTAATTTGGTAATTTCAAGGACAGGTGATGAAAAAATGCCAAAATTGGTTTGTAAAGTTTGTGGAAGTGAGCATGAAGTTCCTACATGTTGCGATAAATCTATGATTGTGAAAGAAGGATACTTG